>JAGLWJ010000260.1 GCA_023133475.1 Phycisphaerae bacterium
GGGGAGCGCGTAGAAGTGGAGCGCGTAGAAGGGTGCGTGAAAATATGGAGCGTGAAAAACTGAGAAAACGGCGTATCAACTGTTGTAGGGCGGGTTTTACCCGCCGTTGTGGCATCGTGCGGTGGGTAGAATCCGCTCTACAACCATTCTCCATTCTCCATTTTAGATGCGATTGCCCTGGCGGGTTTCACCCGCCGTCTTGGCATGGCGCGGCGGGTGGAACCCGCCCTACAACTGACCGCCTCGTTGCCTTGTTGCCTTGTTGCCTCTTACCTCTTGCCTCTTGCCTCATTGACCCCACAATAGGTTGGCACGATACTTCGGTGTTTGGCTTGGAGGCTTGGACATGGATTGGGACGCCATCACTCTGCTGGTCCTCGATGTTGACGGAGTGCTCACCGACGGCTCCATCGTGCTGTCCGAAAGCGGCTCTTTGATAAAAGCGTTTCACGCCCACGACGGGTATGCCATCAAACTCTGGAAGCGAGTCGGAGGCGAAGCGGCAATCATCTCCGGGCGGGAATCCGCAGTCGTCAAGCGACGAGCCGCGGAGTTGGGCATCGAGTTGCTTCAGCAGGGTTGTGAGGACAAGCTGGCGGCTTATGAGCACCTGTTGGGGAAGCTGGGTGCGAATGATGCCGCAGTTTGTTGTGTGGGCGACGACATGCCCGATTTGCCGCCGATGCGTCGTTGCGCATTCCCGGTCGCGGTGGCCAATGCCGTCCCCTGTGTCAAGCAGGTTGCTCAATACGTCACTCGGTTGGCCGGCGGAGCAGGTGCCGTCGCGGAGACGATCGAATTGATCCTCCGCAAGAGGTCCAAAGTCCAAAGTCCAAAGTCAAGGCAAAGCAGCCTCGAACTTTGGACCTTGAACCTTGGACTGAACGGTGGGTGGCCCATCGCTTTAGCGGTGGGGGACGCGAATGCCTGACGCGATTCGCGCTCCCCAGGGTAAAGCCCTGGGCCACCACCGGCGGGAACGCCGGTGCCACCAACTTTGGACTTTGGACTTTGGACTTTGGACCTTGGACCTTGGACCTTGGACTTTGGACTTGCGATTCCCATAAACGAGGTGAAGGATGTCACCACAAGCACAGCCGCACCGGTTGGCCCGCACGTTGCTACAAATTGTTTCGACGGTAGGCGTGGTGGGCGTCGTTTTCGTTATCTATACGTACTATGTCCGCAGCCCCGAAGAGCAGCCCGGGCCGGCGGCCCAGACCGACGCACCACTGCCGGTGCCCAAACCGACGCCAGCCACCCAACCGGCCGGCCCGTCGGTTCTCGATATTGAGGGCGTCCCGCTGCACGCGAGCGGACGGGTCAGACTCAATCTATACGGTTCGCGGGGCACCCAGGCACGCTTCGAACTGGAAGCGGATTCACTTAAACCATCAGGCCGTTCTGAACGCGAGTTTCGCCTCGAAAAACCCACCATACGCTTCCGCACCCCCGCCGGGCAACTCGTGAACGTAACCGGCGATCAGGCTGTTGTGGAAATGACCAAACAGCGAGGCAATAACTACGAGTTGGCCAGGGGGCGGCTGGAGGGGCATGTCGTCGTCTTGATGGATCGTTTGTCCGACGCTCAGCGTGCCCAACTTCCACCCGACCAACGCGACGAACTCACTGACCAGCGGAAGATCAGCATCGAACTCGAGGACCTGATCTTCGACCTGGAGTACACCCGCGTGGAGAGTTCCGGGCACATTCGCGCCTGGTCGGCAGAGGGGGAATTCGAAGGCCGAGAGTTGCTGCTGCGCTACGACGAAGCCGCCAGCCGTATCGAGTATCTCAAGATCACCGAGGGGAAGCGGATTGCCCTGCGCGGTTTGGGAGGCACATTGGCCATCACCCTGCCCGGAGCCGCCGAACCTTCCGCTTCAGAGGCGGAGGAAACCGAACCCGCCGTCGGCAAAGCGGAGCATAAAGACGAAGAACCGCTCGAGGACGACGGCGTGCCGCTGTTCGTGGCACAGGCCCCCGAAAAACGCCGAGTGCATCAGACCGTCACCTACCACGTCAGCTTTGACGGCGAGGTGGCGGTGGATCAGTTCGACGGGCAAACGCAAACCGGGATGCTCAACGCGGATCATCTGGCATTTCTCTTCGACTTCGGGCAAGAACAGCGTGATCTGGCCCGTCGGCTTCCGACCTCTCAGCCGAGCGGTGATGAATCGCCGGTAAGCTCCATCACCCCGACACTGGATGGCGAGGAAGAAACCGAGGTCGTGCTCAATTGGAAAGGGCCTCTGGTGGTCGATCTGGTGCGCGATCAGCAGGATGCCCCCGCCGAGACATTCGGCAAAAGATTGCAGATTACCGCGTCGGCCCGAGACGGCAGAGAGGTCTACATCGCCGACCGACAAGGCAGCGCCCGTTGCCGCAAACTGGTCTATCATTACGAAACCGAGCAGGTCTGGCTTTACGGCGATGCGGAGTCGGGTTTCACCCTCGACATCGGAGCCGGAGGGTATCTCAACGGGCGCGAGCTGGCTTTCGATCCGCAAGGCCAAACGGCTTGGGTTCTGGGTCCCGGCGTGCTTTCCGATCAACAGGCTGAGGGCATCGTCCGAACTTCGGCATGGGGATCGCCCCAGCAAGGCCGTAAGGTCTCGGTTACCTTTGCGGATGAGATGAAGCTGTGCCTGGCAACGGTAGAGCATGAGACTGTTAACCCCATCACGGGCGAACTGGTGATTCGGCACCGCGAATACCTCCAGTCCGCCGAGTTGTCGGGGCAGGTGGTCATGGCTCAGGATGACGATTCCATCGCCGGCGATCGGATACAGCTTGATTTCCGGCCGCCGTCTGAGCCGGGATCGTTGGCTGACACCCTCGAAAGCCTGCGTGCCCAAGGCCGCGTGCGCATGGTGCAGGGTGACGAAGAGATCACCTGCCGCAGTATCAATATCACCATGGGCCATGCCCCCAGTGGGCGGATCGTGCCCGAACGGGCAGAGGCTGTCGGCGATGTCGTCGCCAGGCAGAGAGGGCGTTACATCTCCGCCACGCAGCGGATGGTCGTAGACCTCCAATCAGTGCCGGTGGAGAAGCCTCCGTTCGATCTGGTGCAGGCCAAGTTGGCTGCGGTCCGCCGGGGGCTGGACGTTGACACCATCGACTGGGATGCTCAACGGGAAAAGTACGAGCGTAAGAAGAAGTTCATGCTCGGGCTTCGCCGGATTCAGGCGATGGGTGTGGTAAAGGCTGAGGACCCGCAGCAGAACATGCGGATCGATGCCGGAGGGTTGGACTGCACTTTTTCGCAGGGGCGGCAGATCGAGCAGGGGATTGTATCCGGGCGTGAGAGCCTGCCGGCGAACATCGAGTTCGGCGACTTTGGGATAATGGGCAAGCAGGTCGAGTTCAACGCCGCCACCCAACGGGCAGATGTCCTCGAGGCAGGACGGTTGACCTTCGCCAGCCGCAAAGACCTGGACGGGCGGATGCTCGAGGAACCGGTTCCCATCTCGGTCACCTGGACAGACTCGATGCGTTTTCGAGGTGTGGAGAACACCGCGGTGTTCACCGGCGCGGTCCACGCGGTGACCGAGAACAGCACCTTCGACTGCGGCGAGCTGACCCTGGATTTTGTGGACGAAAAGCCCGTTGTGCCGGCAGAGCCTGCCGCCGTGGATCCCTGGGATTGGTGGATTCTGCGGGCCTTTCGAGACCGTGTGGGCGAAGATGAGCGCCTCCGGCTGGAGGTGCCGGAGATGAGGAAGCAGCTTGCGTACTTGTCAGCCACCGGTGGCGTGACCGGGTTGACGGCGGCTTATGACCAGGAGACCGGCTCCTTGAAGACCCGGACACGGATCGCCGGGCCGCGACTGGCCATCGACCTCCGCGACCAGACCCGGATAATGACCATCGACGATGCCGGAACCTTGCTGATCGAGGACTATCGCCTGAAACCGCCGGACGAATCGACCCGGGTGACGAAGATGTCCCCCTTTGGTGCCGAGGGCGAGAACCTTCCGTCTCAAACCTTCATCTCCTGGAATGGCAGCATGTCCTTTTACGGCGGCAATCGGCTGGCGGTTTTTGAGGACCAGGTCGAGTTGGTCTATCGTAGCGGCTCGAAGCTGCTGTTGGCTGGTGGTGTGCTGACTGACACGGCGTTGGCCCACCTGCGTGAATCCGCCGGTGGTCGGGACGCTCGATTGTTGTGTGGCCAACTCAGCGTGCAGTTTCTCAAGCCGGGGGATCGCAAATCGTCGGCGTCTGGCGGCGGCATTGGGGGTGTCAGCGGCAACGAGGTGGCTGGTTTTGCAGCATCGAGCGGGGTCTACTTCGAGGATTCCGGGGTCTCGGTGATTTGCCGGACGGTCACTTTCGACCGCGAGCGGAACCTCCTGCAACTCCTCGGCACCCGGCAGCAGCCTGCGGAACTTATCGACCAGCGTAATGGGCAGTACCGCTCGATCACCAACCCCGTGATCTACTGGGAGCGAGATACAAACCGCATCGAAGCCCCACACTCCACCATCCGCATCCGTTAGCCCGGATATTTCACCGTAGAGCACTTCGCAACCTTCGAGTTGCGGGCGGCAGATTTTCAACCTGCCCTACATCGTGATACATTAGGTCCACGATGGCTATTATGGTTCGCAACATTGCCCTGCCCCTCGAAGGCGGTTTGGAGGATATGTTGGCTGCGGTGGCCAAGCGGCTTCGGGTATCGCGTGAAGCTATTCGCACTTATGCCGTTGTGCACCGCTCGATCGACGCCCGCAAACACCGCCCGCTACGCTTCAACTTCCACGTGGAAGTCGGGCTGCACGAATCGCACAAGCAAGAGCGCCGCCGAGTGCTGCGGCTGCACCGTAATGACGTCCGGTTCATCACCCCCGCCGGGCATCCCGACCCGCAACCGGGCACAGAGCCCTTGCAGTGTCGGCCGGTGGTGATCGGTTTTGGGCCGGCGGGCATGTTCGCGGCTTTGCGGTTGGCCCGGCACGGCTATCAGCCGCTGGTGCTCGAGCGAGGCCAAGACATCCGCCACCGGCACCATGATGTGCTGAAGAGGTTCATTAAAGAGAAAGCCTTCAACCCCGAGTCCAATTATCTCTTCGGCGAAGGGGGAGCAGGTGCCTACAGCGACGGCAAACTGTACACCCGCCTCTCGGACCCGCTGGTGCGGACCGTGCTCGAGGTCTTGTACCACCACGGCGCCGACCCCGACATCCTCGTCGATGCTCACCCACACATCGGCAGCGACATGCTCCCAGGCATCTGCCGACGGATACGCCGGCACATCGAACGCCTGGGCGGGGAGGTTCGATTCCAACACCGAGTAGACAAGGTAGTCATCGAAGATAACCGCCTTGTATCTCTCAGGGTGAACGAGGAGTTTCTGGCTGTTGGGCCTACTATATTGGCTATTGGCATCTCTGCTCGTGACACGGTTCGCATGTTGTCGCGGCAGGGTGTCACTATGGTGCCGCGCCCGTTTCAGGTTGGGGTGCGTATCGAGCATCCCCAGGAGATGGTGAACCGCTGGCAGTACGGAGGTGCCGCCGGGCACGAGGCCTTACCACCGGCGGAGTATCGCCTGGTGGCCAAGGGGGCAGCCGGCGGGCGGGGCGACCTGTTCAGCTTCTGCATGTGCCCGGGGGGAACGATCCTCCCGACCAACGAATCGCCCACCTGCATATCCGTCAACGGCGCCAGCCGCTCCGGCCGAGGTGGCCTGTTCGCCAACGCCGGATTGATCATCACCGTCGAGCCGGCAGCGGCGTCCACGAACGTTCTGGCTGGTGTGGAGTATTTGGAACGGCTGGAGCGTCAGGCATTCGTGTTGGGTGGTGGCGACTACCGTGCGCCGGCCATGCGGGCGGTTGATTTTCTGGCCAACCGGCGGTCGGGCGGGCGATACGAGGGCAGTTATCCTTTTGGGGTGACCTGGTGTGATGCGGCGGAGTTGCTGCCGTGTGAAGTGGTGCAGGCCTTGGAAACCGGCCTGCAAATCCTCGATAAGCGCATGCCCGGTTTTGGCGGTGGTGAGGCGGTGATGCTGGCTCCGGAGACGCGAGCCAGTTGCCCGTTGCGTATTTTGCGGCACAGTGAATCGCGCGAGGCGGTTGCCACACGGAATCTCTATCCCACCGGCGACGGTGCCGGATATGCTGGAGGCATCGTCAGCGCCGCCATCGACGGCATCAAAACCGCCGATGCCATCATTGCCAGGTATGCACCGTAGGGTGGGTGGAACCTCGCGGAGCGAGGTGGAGCCCATCATTCAGTTCCGAGTTCCTGTTGGGCATCGCTATCCTTCGCCTGTTTCGCGTTCCGCAACGCGGCATGTCATAGATTCACTTTCCATCCGCCTTGCGATGCAGCGTGGTAATCAGTCGCTCTGTGTGAGGCGATTTCGACCGGACCACGTCCGGATCGATCAGTGCGAGGATCTCGAACGAATGTGCGCCCTTGTCATATTCCCCCTTCTTGTTGCAGAGTCGGGTAGCGTTCTTCAAACTCTGATAGAGTTCAGCCTTCGAAATACTCTCCACGTCGTTGCGGGCGGGTAGAGCGTTTGTGTTGAACTCTCGCCCGAAGTAAGCGGCAAGTGAATCCCTGTCGGCCACGAACCAAGCCTCCATAGTCTCGACCATCAGGTGGGCGTGATCTGCGGAGGCATCGTCCGGCTTGTCCCAATTGTCCCATAGCTTAAGGTGTGGCCACGGCTCGGTCTCCACAACTGCCTCGCTATCAACCAGCAACACGGGGAAGCAAGCACCATGAGCTTGAGCCAATGCGGTGCAGAAGTCGTCGAAGGCGTCGTCGCGCGCCCCACAAGCCACGACCTTTGGCATGCGGCCCTCGAACCCAGCCTTTCGGAAGAATTCGCTGAATCCTCGGCGACACTTCGTCCGCAAAGCATTGGCGTCGCCACCGCCCTCAACGTACACCCTGATGCTTACCATCGGTTTCCTCCGAGTTCGCCGCGGCGCCATAACTGCCCAAGTGTGTACTTCTTGAGCCACGCGGACAGCTCGTTCGCGCTGAGTCGTTGCATATTCGTGGATCCGTCGTGCTTCTCGCAAACAACCACAGAGTCAGGAGTATGTGTCAAGGCATCCACGAGAACGTCGGAATGTGTCGTGACGAACAACTGGGTTCTCTCGGAGGCGTCGAGAAGCAACTCGGCGATTGTCGGGAGCACATCCGGGTGCAGGCCCAGTTCCGGTTCTTCGATGCACACGACTGGTGGAGGGGTCGGGTGGCACAGAAGAGTCAAGAGACACAGATATCGCAACGTGCCGTCAGATAAACGCGTCGCCGGTATTGGCTCGTTTAGACCTTTTTCGTGCAAGAAGACCTGAACCGTGCCTCCGTGAATGCGCGTGGAAATCTCCGTGAAGGAATCATTGAATACACTGAGCTTTTCGAGGAGAAGGGTTCTTATTCCAGGTTGATGTTGCAGGTCGTTCAATACCAATCCGAGGTTGCCGGCGTCTTCGAGGAGATAGTCTTCCGGGAGATCAACCTTTTGCGGAACGCGCGGCGGTGTGAACCGTCCGAGACTCCACTCGCGATACAACTGTATCTCGGCGAACCGGCTGCCAAGATAGGTGATCTCGGGATACTGATCAGGATCCTTCCGCTGCGAGAGGACAGACTGATTGGGTGCCAGGTCCTCTCGCGGCAGCGCCCGTTTGGTTCGGCCGCTTTCCGTGCCGGCTTGGTCCGAGACCTGTGTTCGAACGTTCAACACGGGATTGCCTTGCTGATAACGATAGAAAAAGTCTACATCACCGGTTTCAGGAGACTGCGAACGCTCGTTCTCAATGGCTTCATCGAGGAGTTCGAATCGCTGCCCTACCATCCCGAAAGAAATCTTGTGACGAAGCGGCATGATCCCGTCAGGGTAATTAACCGTTACGTCAATCTCCGCGGCAGGTGTTTTCTGCTTGCCACGTGTCTCACGTTTACCCTTCCAAAGCCACTCGCTAACGCCACCGCCCTCACGGATCGGAGACGTCAAGTCCTTGGGAGCCGCTGCGAGAAGACCAATCGCTTCAAACAGATTTGATTTCCCGGACGAGTTGGGGCCAATGAAGACATTGAGGGGTTTCATCTCGACATCTTCAGCCAACCCGCCAAACGAGAGGAAGTTTTGGAGCCTTATGCTCCTGATCAGGCGTTTATCGCTGAGCATATCCGAACTCCTTATTCCAAGACGATCCGGACCTTGCCGGGTTCCTCTTGCCTCTTGCCTTTTCTTTCAGGTTGGCCAAGCCGACGATACGGTGGCGTTGACTACGTTGGCGTCGAAGTAGTTGATGCCCATCCCGCAATCGGTGACGATTCCCTGGGCATTTATGCCACTGGAACACTCGCTTAGCAGAAACGCTGCCACATTCGCCACCTCGGTGGTGCTGAGGGCTTTCTTTCGCAAAGTCACCTGCTCGGCGTAGAGATAGTTATCGACGTATCCGGGGATTCCGGCAGATGCGCTGGTCTTGAGCAACCCGGCACAGACAGCGTTGAAACGCACCTGGCTAAAACGGCTGAACGATTTGGCCAAAAACGCGACGGCGGAGTCCAGAGCGGCTTTGGCTGGTGCCATGTACCCATAGCCATCCGCAGCCATCCGGGTGGACGAAATCGAAATCGCCACCACACTGGCCTGCTCGCTGAACAGCGTTTTGAAGGCATTGGCAAGGGCGATCAGCGAATAACACGAGATGTCAATCGTCTCCAGAAAGTCCGCCCGAGATACTTCATGGAACACCCCGGAGAAAGACTCATAGTTCGCAAAGGCGATCGAATGAACCAGCCCGTCAACCCTGCCATGCCTCTCCTGAATCGCCTCCACCAGCGAAGCGATCTGCTCGTCGTGGCGCACGTCACAGACATGCACCTGACGGTTTTCCAACAAACCGTTAAGGGTGGCGCGGTGCTGGGTGGTCTGAACGCTGTAGATCACCTCCGCCCCTTGTTGCTCCAGGGCGCGGGCGATGTGGTAGGCGACGCTGCGCTTGTTGGCTACGCCGAAAACCACGATGATCTTGTTCTCCAGATTCAGGAAACTCATCCACGATCCTCCTGGGAACTTTTATCGGCCAGCATACACACGAAGGTGACCCGCAGAACCATTCTGCCATCGACGGTCACCCTGCCGGTCATGTAATACGCACCGCTCAGCTCATCATTAAAGACCACCTCGACCCGAAGCGTCTGGTTTGGTTTGACCATGTGCTTGAATTTGGCTTCGTTGATTCGCGTCAACACGGGTAGGGAGTTTTTGTCATCGCCGGCGTCGATCCGATGCATCATCAGAATCGCCCCAGCCTGCAAGGCACACTCGCAGATAAGCACGCCCGGCATCAGCGGGTTTCCGGGATAGTGCCCTTTGAAGTAATCCGCGTCGGGATCGGCAACCACTTTTGTGACCACGCGATCGGCGGTCAGCTCGACCACTTCGTCCACGAACAGAAACGGCGGGCGATGCGGGATGGAATCAATAGCCGACCGCGGGTTCATGCCATAGCCTCCCCCACCTCTGCCGCCGACGAGACAAACCCATCGACCTCGTTGGCTACGATGACCCCATAGTTGATCGCCCCCAGCCATCCGGACATGATGATCCCCACCGAACCGGCATGAAACAGCCCGGGAACCTGCTTCGACAAATCCATGCTCACCGCCAACCCCTCGAACTTGGTCCCGAACGTTGCCCCGGCGATGTGTTGCGTGTAATGCTCGAACGTCTTGGGGGTGGAGGCTTCCACATGGTCGAGCTTGTCGCGGATGTTGGGGATGTACTTTTCGAGGCTGTCGAGGGTGTTGGCGATCAGGCGGCGTTTTGCCTCCTGGTATTCCTCGTCGGTCAGACTCGCCCAATCGTCGTAGTTGGCATTGCTCGATGAGACAATTGAGTAGCGATCCGAGCCGGGCCTGGTGTCGGGATAGTACATCGAGAACGTGCGGCTGGTGGTGTCCATAGCCCGCATGGCTTTGCTGTCGAACCGGGGGGCGGTGGAGGTGAACAGCAGATCACCGATGTAGTCGATGGTCTCGCCCTTGCGGATGCCCATGTACACCTGGCAACTGCTGTTATTCAGGCGGACGGCTTGGGCGGCTTCGGCGAACTTATCGTCAAAATGCTCGTAGCCGACCAGGTCTCTAACGGTCCTTTTGAGATTGGCGTTTGAAAACACCGCCTTGCAGGTGATGTGCCTGCCGTTGGCGATCACCCCCTTGACCCTGCCCTTGTCAACCACAATACGCTCGATAGGGCAACTCGATCGCAGATCGACACCGTTGCGTTGCAACTCCGCCTTCATCAGCCCGATGAGTTTGTCGGTGCCGCCGCGGAAGATGTACACCCCCTTGCTCATGAAATTGGAGAACACAATGCCGTAGGTGATCGCCGGCTCGTCCAGGGTCGATCCGTTGGCGTAGGTGATCGGCTCCATCAGCAGACGGGCCACATCGCTGCGATTGGGGAAGAACTGCTCGAACAACTGCCGCGTGGTCATGCTCTGGTCGTCGTAGAAGTCCATGGCCCGGGCGGTGTCGAAGAATCGCTCGATGGTTTCACGGGCGATGCCGAACCGCTCGATCAGCAGGCTGGTGAAATCCGCCCGTTCGTATGTGGTCTCCAGTTGGAATTGCGGGTTGTCAAACCGGATGCCCTTGAGTTGCACGATGGAATCGGCGATTTCCCGGGTCCAGTATTTGCGGCAGCTTTTGATCATGCCCACCGGGAAACCGTGCAGCGAGACATCGAAGATGTGCCCGCCTTTGCGCCGAAACCAGGTTGCCAACCCGCCGAAGTTATGGTGCTGCTCAAGCAAAAGGACCGAATGCCCGCACTTAGCCAGCACATTGGCGCCGGTCAGGCCTGCCAGCCCGCTGCCGATCACAACGATGTCATAGTGGTCTCGAATGTTCTTCAGACGATCTTGGGCCATACGATGATCCTGTGGCATGAGAGACAGCGATCAATCTCGGTTCTCCACCGGCATCAAAATACCCGATCCGCTTTCCAATGCAACGGGTGCGGGTGCCCCATCCGGGTGTGGCCATTTTTTGTGGCATTAGGCGGGTGGCCCATCGCTTTAGCGGTGGGCCACCCAAGACGGGTTACACGAAATGCAACGCCCAATTGAAGTGTAGACCGAAAAAATCAGCCGCACCACAGAGCATGGCCACACCCGTTTACAGGCTAATGGTGGATATCCGTTTGAAACGTCAACCGGGTGCTGGTAAGCTGTGTGCTTTGTCGGCGGTTGAAGCTGCCGGGGTAAAAACGAGCTTGCGACATGAGCGTTTCGCCAGTCCAATACGGCCCCAACACTCCTTTCACGCCTGAGGAACGCGCAACCATCGAGGCTATTTACAACTGCGTCAAGGAATCCGGGCATCCCGAGACGGCGAACCTCAAGCATACGATTCGACAGCAAATGGCCTGCCTGGAATGGTTGGGCGAGACCCTGTCACAGTATCCCTCGCCCCTGAGCGAGCAGCGGCTGGGCAGTAGGCAGCGCGGGCTCGCAACACTGGTGGAAACCCTCAGTCGCAGCAACCCGGCGAACTTCGATGTCTTTGTGCCCACGCGGGCACTGCTAGGCCGTGCCCTGGATATGGCTGAGAGCAACTTCTACCGCTTGTTGCGGCACGTTTGCAGCGAAGTTCTAAGCGACGAAACCAGCCGACATTTCCAGGAAGAGGCTACGCGGCGATTCCATATCTGCCTTTACACTCGGGCGGTCGAGGAAATCCTCTCTGCCATCGCCTGCGACTCGGAAGCACATTGCCCGATTCGTGAGCAGGCGGTTTTGGCATTGGCGCAGATATGGGAACACCGCTTGACCTATAGCGTGCGGGATTTCTTTCCCATCCTCGAAGCCACCTGGCAGGCACGTGCTCGGATTACCGTGGTGGGGGGCACACTGGCAGGGACTCAGGAAATCTTCGAGCTTTTCCAGCACGGTTGCGATCCACAGTTTGTGGACTATTTCTCCTGTGCCCACCCCAGCGATGACGAAATCGGGGCGTTTCGGGAGTTCCTGTTTGGGACATCCGCCGAGGAACTCGACCGCCTCGAAAAACGCATGGTTGATACTGGCACAGGCAGTATCACACTCGACGATCTCACCGGGGCTGCAAGGGATGATCCGACTATCGCATTTTACGAGTTCTTTCGCTCGCGCCACCTGCTGGCGGGTGCACGCAGCCTGGCCCACCTCCCCGGCCCCAAACGCACCGCGGAGGGATATGTAATGATTTCCTATCTGCGGCAGATGGAAGGCGAAACTGGGGAGTGAGAATTGAGAATTGAGAATGGAGAATTGAGAATTGAGAATGGAGAACGCTGGAATGATTCTCCGCTTTACGTTCTTTCATGCTCCCCTTCGGGTCGCCGCTAAACGCGCCAAGTCCAAGTAGGGCGGGTTTCACCCGCCTTTGCCGCATTGCGTGGCGGGTGAAACCCGCCCTACATCTGACCACCTCGTTGCCTGTTCCCTCTTGCCTCTTGCCTCTTGCCTTCTTACCTTGTAAGAAGCGTGCAACCCGTTACCGAATACCGGAGCATTGTTATGAAAACCATTATCGAGCCTTTCAGGATCAAAATGGTCGAGCCAATCAAGATGACCACGCCTCAAGAGCGTGAGCAAGCCTTGCAGAGGGCGGGCATGAATCTGTTTCTCGTCCCCGCCGAAGATGTGCTGATCGACCTGTTGACCGACAGCGGGACCGGAGCCATGAGCAGCGAGCAGTGGGCCGGCATCATGCGCGGAGACGAGTCCTACGCCGGGGCAAAGAGCTTCTACCGCTTCGAACGCTGCCTACACAAAATCACCGGATTCGAGCACATTCTCCCCACCCACCAAGGCCGAGCCAGCGAACGTATCCTCTTCGGGCTGGTTGGCGGCAAGGGCAAAGTGGTGCCCAGCAACAACCACTTCGATACCACCCGAGCCAACATCGAACACTCCGGTGCACAGGCTGTCGATCTGGTGGTGGACGAGGGCCTGGACCCGCGAAACCGGGCACCGTTCAAGGGGAATCTCGACGTGGCCAAGCTCGAACGGTTCATCGAGCAGGTCGGGCCAGAGCAAATCCCACTGGTGATGATCACGGTGACCAACAACAGCGGTGGAGGCCAACCAGTCAGCCTCCAGAACATCCGCGAGGTCAAAGACATCTGCCGCAAATACGACAAACCGCTGTTCCTCGATGCCTGCCGATTCGCCGAAAACGCATATTTCATCAAGCTGCGCGAAAAGGGGCAGCAGAACCGCTCGGTGACCGAGATCGTTCGGGAGATGTTTGACCTGTCCGACGGTGCCACCATAAGCGCCAAAAAGGACGGAATCGTCAACATCGGCGGCGTGTTGCTGCTGCGCAATGAAGAACTGTGCCGGCGGGCACGCAACCTGCTTATCCTCACCGAAGGCTTTCCCACCTATGGTGGATTGGCTGGTCGTGACCTTGAAGCGATGGCTCAGGGGTTCGAGGAGGTTTTGCACGAGGATTACCTGGCTTATCGCCTGCGCAGCACCGAATACCTGGGCGAAAAGCTGTTGAGCATGGGCATCCAGATCGTCGAGCCCCCTGGCGGGCACGCCATTTATATCGATGCCAAGGACTTCTGCCCGCACATTCCGCCCGAGCAGTTTCCCGGGCAGGCGTTGGCCTGTGCCTTCTACCGTCAGGGCGGAATTCGCTCGAGCGAGATCGGCAGCGTGATGTTCGGCAAAAACGCCACCATGGAGCTGGTGCGGATGGCTATCCCACGCCGGGTCTACACCCAATCGCATATCGACTATGTGATCGAGATCATAGGCGAAGTGCACGAAAAGCGCCAAAACCTCAAGGGCCTGCGGATCGTCTCCGGACCAGCCGCCTTGCGACACTTCACCGCAGCCTTCGAGGAGATTTGAGAGGAGGGGGGGGAGCTATCAGCCATCAGCTATCAGCAGTAGGGCGGGTTCTACCCGCCGTGCCAACCCGGCACAGCCTCCCAATCAGTTGGCGAAGGCGGGTGGAACCCGCCCTACATCTGAAGTGGGTGGCCCATCGCTTTAGCGGTGGGGGACACGAATGGTTCATCCAGACCCCGTTGCGGCATCGGCGCTCGGATTCGTGTCCCCCACGGCTAAAGCCATGGGCCACCCAGCTTGACGTGGAATGAAACGCCGGGGAGAATAAAAGCGCGGGATGGTGTGCGGTCTTTGCCGCCAGAACTCGCTGGAATTGTCGGAACAGACCACGACCGAATCCCACCGCATGAGTGGGTTCACCCTGGCTGGAGGAATATGCATGGCAGTTGCCAGAGGGCAAGCAAAAGGTGGAGTCAGCGGAATCCACATCTGGTTGATCATATTTGTGGCTTTGTGGCTGACATCTTCGGTCTTGTTGGTTTTGCTGTACACGGACCAGAAAGGTCTGGAACAAACCAACAATGAGCTGCGCGACAAGAACAACAGCACCCGCACGGAACTTCGCACCATACGCGAATCGCGTGAGGCGCTGGCGGAAGTTGCCACCGGCGAAGCCGGCGACACCGTGCAGGATGCTCAGCTCAAAATGCGCGATCTTCTGGAGCAAATCGACGAGATCATGCCCGAAGGGATAAGCCTGCAAGGCGACTCTTACCTGCAGGTACTCCGAAGCCTGTACGACGCATTCAAGAGAGAGACCGAAACCCTGGCCCAGGCCAACACCCGCAATGCCAGGTTGGTCGAGCAAATCGAGGAGCTGACCACCGCCAACACCACGCAGAAGGACGCATTTGACGAGCAGATTGTCGGTCTGGGTCTCGAACTCAAGCAGCTTCACAATGACTGGGAAAAGTACCGCCAGAAGCGCGACGTGGAGGTCGACGGGCTCAAGGAAAACCTGGATGATTTGGACACTCGATTCTCGGGTGATATTCAGAAGCAGCGGTCGGAGAACAAGCGTCTGCTGACAGAGTCCAACGAGCTACAGAACCGCTACAACGAGCTTAAGGAGCGTTTGGGCGAGCTGCAAATCCGCCCTCAGGAACTCTTGACCGCCCGCCAGGCGGACGGGCGTGTGGTTCGGGCCCGACCCGGCGACGAGGTGGTCTACATCGACCTCGGGCATGATGCCGGTCTGGTGTTGGGGTTGCAGTTTGCGGTGTACTCCGCGGCGTCGGGAATCCCCGCCGGCGGGCAGGGCAAGGCCCGCATCGAAGTGGTCAATATCTTCGACGATGCCGCGGAATGCCGGATTGTTGCTCGACACCGGAGAGAGCCCATCCTGGAGGACGATCTGGTGGCCAACCCCGTGTTTGATCCTGAGCGATCGCTGCAATTCATGGTAGCAGGCCAGTTCGATTCCGACGGGGACGGTGCACCAGAACCAGAAGGTGCACAACAGGTCGAATCCTTGATCCGAGATTGGGGCGGAACGGTGACGCAGGAATTGTCCGCTCGAGTCGATTTCCTGGTCATCGGAGCCTCGCCTCCAAAACCGTTCATCATGAGTGATGCATCTCCCGAGGCCCAGGAGCGTTTTGACACTGCTCAGGAGTTGTATGACGACTACAACAACACCCTCGATACTGCCCAAGCACTTTCGATACCCATGCTCCCCCGGAGTGTGTTCATGTGTTTTCTAGGCTATGCCGGCAACCAACGGTAGTTTGCCTGGCCCAGGTAGGGCGGGTTCCACCCGCCTTTTTCGACAAGGGGATTTCGTGGTGGCAGGCTTGCGCTAGGCCCGGCATTTATGCCGGGTATTGGAGCGGTTGCTTTTGCCCCCCAGTTCCGCCCCGCCGCCTTCGGCGGCGGGGCGGAACTGGGGGGATTCTTTGTTCGGCCTTCTCACCCGGCATAAATGCCGGGCCTAGCGCGATTGATTCGATGGATTACCGACGCATGGGTGGCCCACCGCT
>JAGLWJ010000261.1 GCA_023133475.1 Phycisphaerae bacterium
AATGTGGGTCAGCGGCGACAAGTCCACAGCGTTTAGCGGCGACCCGAAGGGGAGCGTGTAGAAGGGGAGCGTGTAGAAGGGAGCGCGAAAAATGGAGCGTGGAAAACACAGAAAACGGCGTAATCACAGTTGTAGGGCGGGTTCTACCCGCCTTTGTGGCGCGGTGCGATGTGTGGAACCCGCCCTACATCCGTATGTGAGTCATTGATTCCACGTCGCGGCACAGATAGACTCGACAAACCCCGTGGACTGGCGGAAAACAGGATTGGAGTGCCATTATGTGTGCGGATGAACCCGAGGTCGCAAACAAGCAACGAACACCGGAAACACCGTCCAACCCCGCTTACCCGGCGATGGAGACTCCGTGGTTCACCGTTGTGGTCGGAATCACCCTGTTGGTTCTGGCGGTGTATTGGTCGGTGCTGAATCAGGGCGGCTTCGTGATAGGCGACGATGACATTCTTATCAAGAACCCGCGTCTGACCGCCGAGGACGGCCTGAGCCGTATCTGGTTCTCGACCGAGAGCGAACAGTATCAGCCGTTGCTGTATACGTCTTATTGGCTGGAGCGTCGCATCTGGGGGCTTCGCCCTTTTGGGTATCATCTGGTCAACGTGCTTCTGCACGCCGCCAACACGGTGTTGATCTGGTGTCTGCTTCGCAGGATAGGGGTTCGTGGGGCGGCGGTGGCGGCGGCGATCTTCGCCGTCCACCCGGTGAATGTCGAGTCGGTGGCCTGGATTTACGAGCGCAAGAACGTCCTGTCGGGGCTGTTTTACTTCCTCACCTTCCTTGCCCTGTTCCGCTTTGAGGAGCGTCGCGGTTGGCTTTGGTATTGGCTTGCACTGTTGTCGTTCATCGCCGCTTTGCTCACCAAGACTTCCGTGGTGGTTTTGCCGGCCATGCTGCTGTTGCACTGGTGGTGGAAGCGGGACTTGTGGCGAGTGCGGAACCTGGTGGCGAGCATCCCGTTCTTTGTGCTGGCAGGGGTGATGTCGGCGGTGACCATCTGGTACGAGCAGCATCATACCGGCGCCTCGGGCATCGAATACGCGGCGGGTTTTGCCGAGCGTTTTGCCCGGGCTGGTTGGATAGTGGTGTTCTATCTGGGCAAGGCCTTTGTGCCGCACAATTTGATGTTCTTCTACCCTCGTTGGTCGGTGGACCCGTCGGCGGTTCTGTCTTATCTGCCTCACGTGGTGATGTTCATCGTTTTTGTCGTGCTGTTGGCCAAGCGGCGCAGGTGGGGCCGACCGGTGTTGTTTGGCTTGGGCTGGTACGTGATCGCCCTTTTCCCGGTGCTGGGGTTCTTCGACATCTATTACCACCGATTTTCGTTTGTGGCTGACCATTTCCAGTATCTGGCTTTGGTGGGGCTGATCGCCTTGTGCACGCACGTGGTGAGTTGGGGGTTGGAGCGTTGGGGGGTGGCTGGGGCGAACCTGGTGACTGGCCGGGCGAGGATTGGGGGGCAGGTGGTGGCGGGTCTGGCGGTTTTGGCCTGTATTATGCTCACGTACCAACGCGCGTTTGTTTTCAGAAGCACGGCGACTCTTCTTTACGCGGACACCCTGCAGCACAAACCGGATTCCTGGCTGGCTCACCATAAGCTGGCTGAGTATCTTCGCCAGTTGAGCGGAGGGGAGCGTGAGAAGCAACTTGAACTTGCCCGGCATCACTATGCCGAAGCGTTGAAGCTCGAGCCTGAGCGTGGGATAATTCTGGATGGTTTGGGTACGACGTTAAGTTTGCTGCTGAAGCTGGAGTTGCATCAACATCCCGGCGAAAAGCTTGCGAACCGGCCGGACTTGTTGCCGCAGTACCAGGAGGCGTTGGGCTACCTGCGTCGCGCGGTGGCTGCTGATCCCGACAGTGCGTTGTTTCATATCAATCTAGGCACTATGCTCGAGTTTCAGAGTGGCCCGGAAGAGGTCATTTACCAGTATCAGGAGGCGGTGAGTTGTAATCCGAATCTGCCGGTTGCCCAGTTCAGGCTGGGGCAGGCTTTGCTTCGCGCGGGGCGAGTCAAGGATGGCATCAGGCGGTTGCGAAAAGCCGTTGAGCTTCATCCCAACCACTCCATCTATCGGCGTGCACTGGGCGCGACGCTTTGCAAAGAAGAGCTCTTGGGCGAAGGGCTTGAGCACTTGCGTGAAGCGGTGCGTCTCAACCCGCACGATTCCCAGGCGGCGAAGTTACTCGCTCAGATGGAACATCGTCGCCCGACCCCTTCTTCTGCTCCATCGGATCGGGGTCTGTGATCTGTTCGTGCGGTGGAGTGGAGTTTCCCGTGGAAGGGCCAGCTCCAGGAGTTTTTCGGCCAGGGCACTCCGTCTCCATCGTCTTCGCCACCCTCCATCAGATTAACGGTGCCCGTCCCCTTTTTGGGCTGGAAAAAAACCAGGTTGTGGCATACTGTGTGTGTTGTGAAGAGTTGCTGTTGACAAATGGCTTCGATAGCCAGCACAGGGTTGAATGCCTATGACCGATAATACCTGGAACACCGCGATCACCGATGTGAAGGCCAACGAAATCCGTTTACGCGGGTATCGCATCGACGAGTTGATGGGACGGGTCGATTTCGGGCAGGCGCTCCACCTGCTCCTGCGGGGCGAACTGCCCGAGGAGAAGGTTGGGCGGTTGATGACGGCGATACTGGTCTCCTCGATGGACCACGGCCCCGGTGCCCCGTCGGCCCACGCCGCGCGCAACGCTGCCTCCACCGGGGCTCCGCTCAGTGCTTGTGTGGCTTCGGGGGTTTTGGCGATCAACCGCTTCCACGGCGGAGCCATCGAGGACTGCGCCCGGGCACTCGAGCAGGTAGTGGGCCTGGCAGACGAAAAAGAATGCTCGCTGGACACCGCCGCCGATCAGGTGCTGGCGGGCTACAAAAGTCGCAAGGTACGTGTGTCTGGCTTTGGGCATCGGGTCCACACGGCGGATCCGCGAACAGCCCGCCTGTTCGAGCTTGCTGCCGAGGCAGGGCTCGCCGGGCGATATATCGAGGCTTGCAAGGCGGTCGAGAGCGGGTTGGAGCGTCAAAGCGGCAAGCGGCTCCCTATCAACGTGGACGGGGCGATCGGGGCGGTATTGCTCGAGTTGGGGTTCGAGTTCGAGGTGATGAACGGATTTTTCATCCTCGCCCGCACCGCCGGTCTGATCGCCCAGGCCCGCGAGGAAACCACCCGCGAACGCAAAATGCGCAAGATCGTCCCCGGAACCCACTGCTACGATGGGCCACCAGCACGAGAAACAGAAAACCGCTGATTTCGCTCTGTAGGACGGGTTCCACCCGCCACCCGCCGCGACCGTGATTGATCAGTACCG
>JAGLWJ010000262.1 GCA_023133475.1 Phycisphaerae bacterium
GGCCAAGAACCACATCGCACTCGTCAGGAACACCATTGCTCTGGCAGTCCTGGCTTGTGCCGCCGGCGATGTCGCACTCGTCTGGAACGCCGTTGGGTTGGCAGTCCTCGCTCGTGCCAGCCGCAATATCGCATTCGTCGGGCACCCCGTTGGTGTTGCAGTCCGGGTCGCACTCGTCGGGAACACCGTTCGAGTTGCAATCCGCGCTGGTCCCGGTGGCGATGTCGCAGTCGTCGGGGACGGTGTTGGTGTTGCAGTCGTTGTCCACAAGTTCGCACTCGTCAGGGATACCGTTCGACTGGCAGTCCTGGCTGGTGCCGGCGGCGATGTCGCATTCGTCGGGGATGCCGTTGTTGTTGCAGTCCACTGGATAGTGGTAGCCCATGTCCACGATGTCCGTGTCGGGGACTTCGTCGGTCCGGGTGGTTCGGCCACAGAGTCCCAGCCCCAGGTTGACCGCCGTGTCGCTCCCCGTGTCGACACAAGGGCTGTCGGCCCCTTGGCCTGCCGCAATCTGGCTCAGGTAGAAGTCTCCGCCCGGTCCCGTGACAAACAACGGATCGTCGCCGATGTTGTGGTCATCGGGGTTGGAGCAAAATGCCGTGCAGCCCTGGATGCAACTGTAGGTGACCACCGAAGTGCAGCCGCTATCATCATGGATCTGGGCTGACTCATCCATGCCGCCACCATCGGTGTTTCCCCAGAAGACGCAATTGGTCACCGTCAGATTGGTGCTGGGAGGGTTATTGTCGTTGTGTATGCCTCCGCCGTAATCGTCGGCCGCATTGCCGATGAACGTGCAGTGTGCTATTATAGGGCTTGATCCGCTGCCGTTCCAAATAGCACCGCCATAGCTCCAGGTGGTCCCATTCGTCGCAGTGTTCCCAATGAACGCGCAGTTCGTGATCGTCGGGTTACTGTTTGACCCATTTAACATCGCGCCGCCCGCCGGGTTATAGCTGAAAGAGGCCGTGTTCCCGATGAATGTGCAGTTAGTCACGGTCGGGCTACTGCCATCCTGGTTCCACATTCCCCCGGCATCTTTGGCTGAGTTCCCGCTGAACGTGCAGTCAATCACCATCGGATTGCCGTTCCCATTGAACATCCCACCGCCAATGGTGGCGTAATTGGCACTGAACGTGCAGTTGAGGACAGTCGGGTTCCCGTTCGAGTTGTACACGCCCCCGCCCCTACCCTGACGATACCACACCCCCCCTGTACCAGGTTCACCATCAGCGTTGCCGGCTGTGATCGTAAAACCGTCTAGGATCGCCGTTTCATCCGTATTGCTGCTGACGACGACGTTGTAGCTGTTGTCCGAATCGTCTCCTGTCGTCCCGATGTCGCCGCTGAGGATGGTTTCGTGGACGAGGATGTTCCGCTCGTCGGGATCGGGCGCGCCGCAACCGGCATAGCCGCCCTTGATGCCCACGCCGTTGATCAGTTGAAACGTGGCTTCGCGGGGATCTCCCAAACCCGTCGGGTCCGGCAGGTACGTGCCGTTGGCCACGCGGATCGTTGTGCCGGGCGAAGGTGGCAAATCCAACGCTTCGTACAACGTGAGATAGGCATGGCACCAACTCGAACCGTCATGCGGCGTTTCGGTTGCATCCGCATCGACGTAGATGATGGTCTGCGCGTGCCCGGGGACTGACGAGAAATCGTAAAGGTTCAACAGGTTGTCGCCCCCGGGGAATCCGGCGCTCGTTGCGTCCGAGTGAATAAACCTCAGATGCCACGGCTGGTCCGAAGAAAGCGCCTTTACGCCTTCCCCGCTCACAGGTCCCGTGCAGTCGGGTCTCTGGAAGAGAGTCGCCGTGTTGTTTGTGCCGTCGATGTAAACCGACCACACCTCGGGCACCATGTCCGGCTGCTGGGAATGGAAGTACAGATTCTTCCAGCCTTCTCCGTCATTACCTCCGTTGCCGTCGCCAAACCAGAAGATGTTGGTACCTGCTGGGATGGTCCCGTCGGTTATCTGAATGGCGTACATATCAACATGGTACGCGCTCACGTCCGCTTCCCATTCGAAGTTGATAGTGTAATCCAAACCATCGTTGTAGTCGTACGTGGTCTTAACCCATGCCTCCGCGCCATAGCTAATTCCGGATGTGGGTCCCCACACACGAGTGCTGAGGTAACCGTCGGATGCGACGATCTCGTCGTGAGACCACTGCCAACCTCCACCGGAAAAGCCTCGATGCATTCCGCCCCACTCCCATAGGGCCGGATCGATTACCCCGTCCTCAAAATCATCGCCCCAGACCGGGTCTGCCAGTGTTGGTGATGCAACACATAGCACGGCCACAAAGCCCAGCATCATTCCCAGTACCTTGCAAGAATCCATCTGATGACCTCCTGTGCCCGGAAGGTTTGCAATGGCTGTTGGCAGAGGCCGTCTCCGGGCACGACGTTCTGCTTCTTTGTGATGGGTCTCCACCGTGAAGACCACAACGGACTTCCGATTGGTACTCAATAAACCGGTCGGATCGGCAGCCTAATATGACAGCGCTAGTCCCG
>JAGLWJ010000263.1 GCA_023133475.1 Phycisphaerae bacterium
GTCGCGGCAAAGCCCATCAGGCTCGCGCGGCGCTCCCGCACGGTGCCCGTCGGCCCCCGATAGACCGGCAGCAGCACCAACACGCCGAAGCGCTCCGGCACCGTTTCGGCGAGTGCGACCCGCTCGGTGGCCGTCGCTTGGCCGCTATCGCGGGCCCGCTCGAGCGCCGCGCGCCGCGCGGGGACCGAGCCGCAATCAAAGCCCAGCGCCAACCGCGTGTCCTCCGGCGGCTCGGCGTAGGCGATGGGGAAATACTCCGGGCGATCCGCCGCTCTCACTGTCTGGCCCCGGGCCTGACGCTCGCTGATCCGGTAGCCCTCGATCCCATCCTCGCGGGCGGTCTGCTCGTGGGCCGCACGCCGCTCGGCCGTCACACGCGGGAGCCATTCGAAAGCGTGGATGCCGGAATGCTGCGCGAGGACCGGCCCCACGAACTCTCGAAACTCCGCGCGGTCGACGAACTTGGAACCGTCGTAGAAACGCCCCAGGGCGTCGAGTTCCTGGAGGTGGGTCTTGAACTCCAATTCGATCAGCGAGGTCCAGGCATCAGCCTGGTGATCGAACTCTATCCGGGTCTGTTGCTGCTCCCACGTCCGCACGACCGCGAAACCAGCCAGCGATAGCCCCAACCCGGCGCAGATCGCCAACGCGAGCGCCACGCGGCGTCTCCACGAGGCATGGTGTTGCTCGAACGAGTGCTCCGCCCGGCATCCGCTATTCGCTATTCCGCATTTCGCATTCATCCTACGCTCCGATGGTCGCACTTGCGGTCTCGCTCCAGGGCCCCTTCTCGCCAGTCGTGCCGATCCAGCGGAGCATGTGGTGAGCGGTTTGGCCGCCGTCGGCGTCGCTGTAGCCGACCACGCCACGCGGCAGGTCCAAACTGCCGTGAACAACCCCGTTCATCGTCGGTCTCCGACGTCCCCGCGTGCGGGTCTATACATGCTGGTACTTATTCGCCATGCCCAACTCGGCCAGCAACGTGTTGACTTCCTGCTTCATCTCGAGCACGCGTTCCTCGCGGCCCATCATCATTGCGTTCATCCGCTCCATGTCCGCTTTGGCGCGCTCCGCAGCCTCGACGGTTTTTTCAAGCTCGATGTTGACTGCCTTCAAATCCTGTTTTCCGGCTTCGGCGGTTTCCTTGGCCTTCCGTAACGTCTCCTCGGCCCGCTTGCGCTGTCGTAAGAGTCGCAGTGCCGAGGCGAGCGTGACGGCCATGCCTGCCAGAAGAACAACTGCCGTCGTAACCCAGGGCCAGTATTGGCGAACCGTGTCGGCCAGCGTGATCTTGCCGTAGTCCTTGTACGGCCCGACGCGGAGTTCCTTGAGACACTCGTGTACCGATTGATAGTTGAGCGGGATGGTCCAGCCCGCACATCTGGCCGCCTTGGCCGCCGCGTCGTCCGTTGACATACCCAACAGAGCGATAGTCACCTTCTTCGCCAGTCCGTCGGATGTGTGTTTGACCTTGGCCAACGGCCATTCCGGGTAGAAATGCGTTGATGCCTGGAATGGGAACCCGTTCTGATCGCGTTTGTGCACCACCCGGAAATCCTCCAGGCGAATCTTGTCCTCCATCGCCATCCGTTCGAGCGTATCGGTTCGCACGGTCCCCGCATCGGCTTTGCCGTCGCGTACGGCATAGACAACGGCGTCAAGCGAGCCGCCGAACTGCAAATCGGCAAAGTCGTGGTGTGGGTCGATGCCATGCCCTTTCATTGTCCGCCAAGCCGCCATCCAGCCGCCCAGCGAGGCATCGTCGACCGCCATGAAGGTCTTGCCTTTGAGGTCGGACAGATGCGCGATGTCGCTACAGTCGGCCCGGCGGAAGATCACCCCGGCAAGAATGATGCATGGTTTGCCCAAGCGCAGGTTCTTCAGCGTCACGAGTCGATTGACGCCGTAATTCAGTTCGAGCCCAACGTAGTAGGAAGAACCCACCAGGATAAAATCGACCTCCTCCCGTGCAACGGCTCCCTCGTACTCGTCAAAACCGAGCGGCACGATCGTGAACAAGTGACCGGGGATCACGCGTGTCAGATACTCGGCAGTTGGCCCCCATTTCTCCAGACACCGCTCGGGGCTGCGTTTGGCCAGCACGCCGATCTTGACCGGATTCCGCGCGTCTTGAGCGCTGGACGGGTTTCCCGCCGCCAGTGCGAGCAGGAAAGCCGCCAGGATGCGGACCCCGGCGCTAGCGATCCGGGCAATCTGGGGTGGGGTATCTGGTTTGGCATCAAGTCCATATTGCATCTTGTGGGCCTTGGGTGTTCGGCGTCGGGCGCACTTGCCCTCAAGGCATTCATCGTCACGTTTGATGCAGGGATACAGTTGCAAGACCGGCAGGGCGTGTGGTGTTCAGGCGTCCGATAAACGCGGCCTGCATAATGAAGGTTGACGCGTCAGTAGGGCGGGTTCTACCCGCCTTATTGACTACCCCGCATTTCTCTGCGTTCATGAAAAATCCAGGATAGACAAGCCCGGACTCCATGGCGCGTGGCGGTCGTCCCATGACCAAACCTTACCGAAACGGCTTATGATGCCAAGAAATTCTTCCTGACACCTTTTGGCAGTCGTAGACCCTGACTGCGGGGCTGTGGAAGGTGTGCTGGATTATCTTCGCCGTTGGGCCCCAGGGCGCAATGCGATGTCCAGGGGCGTCTGCTGATTCGGGGGGCAGCTTCCAAGCATCGGGCGACACTTCCGCCCCGTGGCGGCGGACCCAGACGCCGATGGGGTCATCGAATCCTTGACTCATCATGCCCATCGAAGGTCCGTCGGTCAGCATGACATATCTGACAGCACCCGCCTTAACCATTTCGGCGAATTGGTCACTCGTGAGAATGGGATCACGGCCGCTGAATCCGCCGTAGGCCATGACCGGTTCGCCCGTTTCGATGATGATGGGTGCCGCCAGGTGGATGTCCGGCACGGCGAGCAGGTACAACTCGTCTTGCCGATTGTCTTGCAAGAATTCCACCAGCCTCGTGACCGCCGCCCGATTCTTAGCCTCGACCTCGGGTTTGACGACGCAAACAAGCAAGGCCGGATCGGCGATCGGAACCATCCGACCGCCCGGAGCCAGAGCGGGTGTTGCAGACCACACGGCGGGAGACAAGAGCAACGCCGCAAGACAAAGCGTCATTGCCGCGAGACCAACCCCCTTCCCAACTCGGGTAGGTCGGGTCTGCGGACCCGACCTACATGCTAACGCTCTTGTGGCGAACAGCCCCAGCACTGAGGCACTCGACCCTGCCAGTGCGATGGGCAGCATCCAGCACTGCCAGTCCGGATGATGCGAGAGCACTTGTGCCTGCCACGCCGCAGTCAGCCCGATCCCCGCGATCAGGAGGATCAAGCCACGCCATCCATGTTGGGAGTATCGCCACAACGCAACCGTGCCAATCCCCACCATTGCAGCAATCGGAGGAGCCAGCATGTTCAAGTAGTACGGATGAACCGGCGAGTTCGAGAGACTGAAAACGACCGCATAGATAGCGAACCAGCCGCCCCACAGCAAAACAGTCTGCTGCAATGGTGAAAGAGGTAGGCGCGGGCGTGAGACTCGGGTAACCGCAAGGAAACCCGCCGCGGCGAATGGAATCAGCCAGGTGATGTGCCCGGCCATATCCCGATTGGCAAGTCGAAGCGGGCCGGGGCGCCCTCCTTGGGCGGTCAGCCGTTCCACGTTTTGGCTACGCCCGTTTGGAGGCGGCCTGAGGTCTTTGGCACGCGACGGCGGAGGAGGAGGAGGAGGAGGCTGACTTTGACCGGCGAATCGCTCGACGCCGAACATCTCGAACGCCAGGCTCAGCGCGGAGTTATTCTGCGTATCTCCCACATACGGGCGCATGTGTGCCGGTGTCAGGTCGACCAACAGGGGCCAGGAAAGGGACACCCCGAACACGACGGCAGTGGCCACGCACAGGTGAACGATACGGCGCTTCCGACTCAACGGTGCGCCGAGCCAGTACGTCAAGTAGAAGACCGGCAGCACCACAAACGCGGCGATCATCTTGACACCAAACGCAACGCCCACGAGGCCCATACTGAGCGCCAGCCTTCGGCCGGAACCCGTGGAAGCAGCCCGCAACAATGCCCACGCCGCCAGCAGGAGCACCAACAACAGACAACTATCCGGCAGGTTGCTGCGATCGACGGCGACACTCGCCGGCCACGCGCCGCGTCAGAACATAAACCAGGAAGACAGCCAGAACGCCTTCGATCACCTGTGGCAGGTGCAGGCTCAGCCCGTCGAAGCCGAGCAATTTCACGGACAGCACTTGCAACCAGAAGGCGACCGGCGGTTTATCCAGCATGAGGAAGCCGGACGGGTCGAACGACGCATAGAGGAAGTTATGCCAACTACCGGCCATACTTCTGACGGCAGCCGCGTAGTAGATGTTGCCGAATCCATGGTCAGCCAGATTCCACAACCGCAGCCCCGCCGCCGACAGCAGAATCAACACTAGACACAGTTGTGGGCGCCATCCGCCCCTTGACGGGGAGGTTGCGACGAATGGTTCGCTTTGTGGGTTCATCAGGCTTCTGTTCATTTCCACCATCCATTATAGCGGGCTTGCGTTCCCACACACAACTTCCCTCGACGCCTGCTGCATCATCTTGCCGATGCCGTCCGAAGCCAGAGACGCTGTGCTCGGTTTGCTTACGTGCCATTGAAGTCGGCGAGAAGCCTGATTGGCCATGGTCACGATACTTGGCCCCCCGTTCGAGCGAACCTGAGGGGGCGACATCAGCAGCCAACGAAGCTAGAATCACCGTTCAGGCTGATAGCCGGGAAGCGTAGTGCAATGAGCGTCACCTATTTCCGAACACGCAGGGCGGGCCCGGAGGCTGCAATCGAAGATGCGGTCGCAGCCAAGGTATCCCAGTTGTTCGATACGATCGAGGGCCGCTGTTGGACAGCCGGTTCCCTCTCGATCGGCGCAGGGATGCCGGACTTGGCCATTGTAACCTTCGATCCGCACGTGGTTGCCATCTCCAAACTCAACGTGCCGGACGTAGAGCTTCTGGCGTACCTGCGAGCCGTTCGGGAGGCGAAACCTGAAACGATTGCGCAGCGCACCGGCAGGCCCATGAAGACAGTTGTCCGCATCCTCGAGGACATGTGCGACGCGCAAATCGTGGGTGTTTCCGGCGAAGTCTTTGCACTGCATGAGTCGTGGCGTAATGTGCTGCCTGAAATCGTGACAGTCGAAGCGAAGGTGAACAACTGGCAAGTTGCACTTGCTCAGGCCATCCGTAACAGCATCTTCGCTCATCGGTCATACGTTGCCTTGCCCTCGCGCGTCGCACGCCGTATCCGTGGAGAGATCGGCCTCCGGCATTATGGTATCGGTGTTCTTGATGAAATTGAACCAATTCGTGTTGGCGTAGAGTGCGTCCCCCGCCACGACTGGTAGTACTCCAGCACATCTCCCACGTCCATCAACGAGCAGACCCGCCCGATCGAGTCAGCCGACGGCATGGCTCTCCCAAGCCACCGTAGCCAGAACCGGCTCGGCTTGGTCTGCATGACCACCACCGCGCGAATGATCACGGACGTGGCAATTTGCGGGCGACGGCGGTCGTCGCGCACCGCATCCAGGCGGTCGTCCCACCTCAATACCTTTCGGGCGTAGGCCAGAATGCGTCGAAGAATGATCAGTCCTGCCGATGGCGCAACTTGTCCCAATAGATGCGCGAAACGTCTTCCAGGAGATTCCGGACGCGGTGGTAATCAGCCACCCATTGTCGCACACGCGACTCCCAATCCTTGGGCACAAAGAACTGTCGGGTTCGTCCGTTCTCCGAAATCACCAGAAACAGGCTTTCGTGGCCTTCGCCCCGCGCACACCTGCAGTTCGCCTTGCCGCACTTGCGTTTGCGAACCAACAACGTTCCGCGGATCACGCCGCGTTGGCTGCATAACTGGGCCAACTGTGATCGAGTTCGCCGTTCAGCCGCGGCCATCTTGGAACGGGGAATTTCGCCTTTCGTGTCTGCCATATATACAGTATGGCAGACATCTGGCGCTTGTCAAGCCCATAAACGAATGCGAATCTGCTCGACGTCTCCGACGAGACCTCAACTCTCTGTCAAAACAGGAAGTTACAACCGTGAAAGGAAACTACTTACGGAATCGCTGGGTTTCACCCGCCCTACAACTGATCAATGCTGGCCAAACTTGCGGGAAGCGGGTAGAATGCCCGGATTGTGGGCTTGGTGGGTCCACGTGAACGAGGTCTGACTACGAAGATCGTAGGGCCGATATATAGCTTGTTAGTAGGAGTGTTTGTGATGAAGAACCGGTTATTCACCAAAATAATCCGCAGTGCGGCGGTCGCTTGCTTCGCGCTGGGTGTTTGCCTGGTCACCACCGCAGGCTGCCAGGAGAACAAAAAGGCCTGCCCGCAGACTTGCCCGCAGTCCAGCACTTGCAGCAAAACGTGCGATAAGAAGTGCACCAAGGCCCCCAAGACACATAAGCATCCTTGTGCAAAGCACAAAGATAAAAAAACAGCCCCCCCAGCCACTCAAAAGTAACCGGGATAATTACACGACAGCTTTACCCAGCGGCCTGCGTTTTCGCAGGCCGCTTTTTTGTTCTCGGCGGGTGGCGGGTGGCATGGTCCACGTTTACGTGGCCATGCAGAGGGCAGATGACGTGATGGAAAGACCAAACGTGCCAGGGCTGCCCAGAACATCCTCACGCAATACATGCCCACGCAAGCGTGGTCAGGGCGTTTGACACTACCGTACCGCCGGCTTCCAGCCGGC
>JAGLWJ010000264.1 GCA_023133475.1 Phycisphaerae bacterium
GTTCGAGCGGTTCTTGTCCGTGGGAGCACGCGACGGGACGCTCATCCACACGAAGGGGGCCATCGTCCGCCAAGCGGAGCGTGAAATCTTCTACGTCTTCGTCTCCGCGAAGATCGCCACATTCGGCGAGCGTTACTTCGATCTGGAAGCGATGCGACAACTCGAAGCCGAGGGCAGTGACGACGAATGACTGGCAGCCGGTTGAAGTTCGACCCCAAGGCGTTCGACAAGGGCCTCTACTGGTCAATTGAGATAGTTATCCTGGGTTCACGGCCTCCCTGCGGGTGTGGCCATTTTTTGTGGCATAAGGCTGACAGGCGTCATGACATCCAGCGTCGTAAACCTGATGACACGTGTTCATGAACACGATGACGCATTCTCAGCCCCCTCCGGAGGCTAAGAATACAAACAAGAACCCAGGATAATCATCTCAACTGACCACTACTTTGTGGCCGACGCCGGCGGCGTTCTCTTCGAAGACGGCGTTTCCCCGGCGACAACATGGGAATTGAAAAACGCGGTGACCTCGTCCTTGGACAAGCGCTCGTCGGCCACACCCAGTGTCAACTCTTCGAGTTCCGCGTTGGTCGCGTCGAGCCGCATCCCGTTGAGCCGAACGAATATTTCCGCCGACGCCATGCGACGCATCCTGATCGAGCAGGCCCGCCGACACCATTCGCTCAAACGCGGAGGTGGGTGGCGCAGGGTCTTGCTCGAACAAGCGGAACTTTTATTCGACGAGCGAGCCGAAGAGTTGTTCGCCCTCGATGAGGCCCTCGAAAAACTCGAGGCCCGGGATAAGCGCAAGAACGAGATTGTCATGCTTCGCTATTTTGCCGGCCTGACCATCGAGGAAACGGCGAATATTCTCCGCATCTCGCTCACCACCGTCAAAGACAAATGGAAATTCGCAAAGGCCTGGCTGCACAGTGAGATTGCTCATGGCAACAAACCAGGAAACTAGCCCATGGAATCGACTCGAAACGTTGTTCAAGGCGGCTACCGAGTTGACCGTTTCCGAGCGGAAATCCTTCCTGGATCAGGGTTGCACCGGTAACAAAGCCCTGCGTGACCACCTGGAGAAGATGCTTGCGGCCCACGACGAGGATGATAGCTTCCTGGAATCACCTGCAATCAAGGGCTGGCCTGATTCGGATTTCGGCGCCGGGCCGGCAGAAGCGCTGGTCGGCAGACAGTTCGGGCGCTACCGCATCGAAAGCGTAATCGCCTCCGGCGGGATGGGCACGGTCTATCGGGCTCAGCAGGACAACCCACGCCGAGCGGTGGCCTTGAAGATCATCAAGTATGGTGTCGTTTCCCGGTCGGCACTGCGGCGCTTTCAGTTCGAGGCCCAAGTGCTGGGTCGCCTTCAACATCCCGGCATCGCCCAGGTCTTCGAGGCCGGCACGGTCGGCGCCGGCGACGACCAACAGCCCTTCTTCGCCATGGAACTCATCGAGGGCGAGCCTCTGATCCGCTCTGCCGAGCAGCGCAATCTGAGCACCAGACAACGCCTCGAATTGCTGGCCCAACTGTGCGAAGCGGTGCAGCACGCTCACATCAAGGGCGTCGTCCATCGTGACCTCAAACCAGCCAACATCCTGGTGGACAGTACGGGAAGGCCCCGGATTCTGGACTTCGGCGTGGCCAAAGCGACCGATTCCGACATCCAAACCACCACCCTGCGAACGGGCATAGGCCAACTCATCGGCACCATACCCTATATGAGTCCGGAACAGGTTTCCGGCGATCCGCAGGAAGTGGATGCCCGCTCGGACGTCTATGCTCTGGGCGTCGTCGGGTATGAACTGCTCACCGGGCGCCTGCCCTACGACCTGCGTCACAAGACCATTCCCGAGGCTGCCCGTCTCATCCGTGAGGAGGACCCCACGCCGTTGAGTGCAGCCAACCGGAGTCTGCGGGGTGATCTGGATACCATCGTAGCCAAAGCCCTCGAAAAGGACCCCGAGCGCCGGTATCAGTCAGCCGCCGCCCTGGCGGCTGACTTTCGGAGGTATCTGCACGACGAGCCGATCGTCGCTCGCCCACCAAGCATGCTCTACCAACTCCGCAAGTTCTCGCGGCGGAACAAGGCGTTGGTCGGCGGAATTGCCATAGCCTTTCTGGCGTTGGCAGCCGGCGCCACCCTGGCGATGTGGCAAGCCGTCCGGGCGACACAAGCCCGCGATGACTACCGAACCGTCCTGACAACATTTACGGACATGTTTACCGCGGTGAATCCAACGGAACTTGGCCGGGACGTGCTCGTTGTAGATGTCCTTGATCGGGCGTCAGGAAGGATTGATGAAGGCTTGACCGACAAGCCACTTATCGAGGCACATCTGCGGAACACAATCGGCGTAGTATACCACAATCTGGGGGCGATCGAAGACGCCGACAACCACCTCGAGTTGGCGCTCGATATTCGCGAGCGATTGCTTGGCAAAGAACACCGGGACACACTGACGTCAATGAACAACCTGGGCAAGTTGTACTACACGCAGGGTCGCTATGCAGAAGCCGAGTCGTATTTTGAGGAAACACTGGCCATCCGCCGCCGCGTGCTCGGCGTAGAAGATCCGGACACGCTCGAATCCATGGACAATCTGGCCGAGCTGCATCGCAGAGAGACTCGCCTTCCCGAGGCGGAGTCGTTGCTTGTTGAGGCGCTGGAAGTTCGCTTTCGGGTGCTGGGTGAGAAGCATCGGGACACGCTGAGTTCCATGGACGGTCTGGGTTTGCTGTATTGCACTCAGACGGAGTATGAAAAGGCCGAGCGGCTACACGTCAAGGCTCTGGAACTCCGGCGCCAGGTGCTGGGCGAAGAGGATCCGGACACGCTGTTGTCCATGAACAACCTGGCCGGTCTGTACTTTGATCAGGGCTACTACGACAAGGCTGCGCCATTGCTCGAACTGGCACTGGAACTCCGCCGCAGTAAGCTAGGCGAGGATCATCCGGACACGATCAACTCCCTTAACAACCTCGCCGTCCTGTACATCGACCAGGGCCGTTACGACGAGGCCGAGCCGCTACTTGTCCAAGCGCTGGAACTTCGCCGTCGCAAGCAAGGCGATGAACACCCGGACACACTGATTTCCATGTTCACTCTGGCAGCATTCTACCAAAGGCAGCACCGATATGAGGAGGCGGTGGAGCTGTTTGAAAAAGTTTTGCTTCTGGCACGGGAGGTTCGACCCAAGCGACCCGCGCACCTTGGCAAATTCCTTGCCGGGTATGGCTCATGTTTGTCGGCTCTGCAGCGATATGACGAAGCCGAGCAAATCCTGCTGGAGGCGCACGACATCCTCAGCGCCGTGTTTGGCACGACGCATGGCCGAACCATCAAAGTCGTTCGCAGCCTGGTGGATCTCTACGAAGCCTGGGGCAAGCCTGAGCAGGCGGCAGAGTATCGGGCGCTGCTTCCTCCACCAGAGGACCCGCCCTACGATGGGTAGCCCATCACTTTAGGGGCTGTCGATTTAGTCTG
>JAGLWJ010000265.1 GCA_023133475.1 Phycisphaerae bacterium
ATGGGAAACATTGTCGTTGGGTGCACTCCCTTCCTCTTCTCTGCGCTCTCTGCGTCTCTGCGTTCATAAAAAATGGAGCGTGAAAACCTGAAAAAACGGCGTAATCATAGTCGTAGGGCGGGTTCTACCCGCCTTTGTGGCATAGTGCGGCGGGTGGAACCCGCCCTACATCCATGTTTCCATTCTCCGCATGCGGTCAACACTTCTTGCTCATTTGCCCGTGAACGGTTATTCTAATCGTATATTGCCCTGATACGAAACCGTTGCAGATCGTTCGAGAGCTACATGATGCGCGGGATGGCAAAGCGATTCTTGATCGGCAATGAGCCGAGGTGTGATATAGATTCCCTCGACAACCTATTCGAGCAGCCGACACGGCGGGATTTGATGCGAATGGGGCTGGTCTGCGGGGCGGCTGGGATGCTGTGCCGGATCAATGCACTGCCGGCTCAGGATGTCGCGGGCACCGGTGCGCTGGTCGGCCCGGAATTGGAAGGTGTCATCCGGCATGAAGCCCGGTTCTGGGAAAAACGCGATCAGAAGCGGGTCTTGTGCAAGCTCTGCCCGCGCGAGTGTGAGGTGGCTGACGTCGAGCGCGGCTATTGCGGGGTCCGCGAGAACCAGGGCGGCAGTTATCAGACGCTGGTGTATGGTGCGCTCTGCTCCGCCAACGTCGACCCGATCGAAAAGAAACCGCTGTTCCACTATCTGCCGGGGACGACCGCATTTTCCATCGCCACCGCCGGATGCAATATCGAGTGCAAGTTCTGCCAGAATTGGCAGATCAGCCAATTCCGCCCGGAGCAGGTCCGTAGCGTCGAAGTGCCGCCCAAACGGCTGATCGCCGCCTGCCGGAACCGCCACAGCCCCACCATCGCCTATACCTACTCCGAGCCGGTGATCTTCTACGAGTATATGTACGACACCGCCGCCCTGGCTCGCACGCAGGGCATCGGCAGTGTGATGATCTCCAACGGCTACATTCAGGAGCAGCCGCTGCGCGAACTGTGCCGCCATCTCACCGGCGTCAAGATCGATTTCAAGGCCTTTAGCGAGAAGTTCTATACCGACGTCTGCGCGGGGCAGCTCAAGCCGGTGCTCAAGACCCTGGAGACGCTCAAGGACATCGGAATCTGGTTCGAGCTGGTGATTCTGGTCATCCCGACGCTCAATGATTCCCCGGGCGAGATCAAGGCGATGAGCGAGTGGGTGCTCAAGCATCTAGGCCCTGATGTGCCGATGCATTTCACCCGTTTCCACCCTACCTACCGGGTCACCAACCTGCCGCGCACGCCGGTATCCACCCTCGAGCGTTGCCGCAAGATCGCCCTCGAAGCCGGAGTGCGTTATGTGTACGCCGGGAACGTACCCATGCACCCGGGGGGGAATACCTACTGTCACAATTGTCAACATGAGTTGATTAAGCGTGTCGGTTTTCGAGTGGTCTCGAACAACCTCCGACAGGGCAAATGCCCCAAGTGCGACACTGCCATTCCGGGGGTCTGGTCGCAGAAGCAGGCATTGGGCAAAGAAAAGGTGTCAGGATGATTTTTGCGCCCGGCTGAGTGGCCCGTGGCGATCATCCCATGCAACAAAATCTTTGAACTTCTTCCTTGACACAGCGTAAAGCTGGTGTATACTTAGCAGTTCATGTATTCTCTAGCAACAAAGGGAATCGGAAAGTGGAAAGGTTAGATCGACATTGGCGACCAGCGGCTGTTAACCCTATTGCACATAGGGGCGGGGCCGTTCTGGGAAGCGGGTCGGTCTCCAAAGCCGATGCCTTTGAGCCAGGGAGCTCGATTCTCCACGCCCCTGTATTATTTTACGCGACAATAGGCTAAGGCTGGATGTGCCCGGACTTGTGCGTCATTGCCGCCCAATAACCACGCACCACCACATGGGTGGCCCACCGCTTTAGCGGTGGGGGACGCGAATCGCGTGGAGTATTCGTGTCCCCCACGGCTAAAGCCATGGGCCACCCAACGGTTTGTTCATGGGCAGGCCTGTTAAAATGTGATGTGGAATTGCCCGGCGAAATTTTTCAATAAAAGGCTTGACCTTTGCGAAAGATGAGTTAGAATGTATTTAGTTCTCCGCGCTTTTAATTAGGTCACTTCGACGTGTAGTGAATGCTTTTTGCTCTCGGTGCACGGGAAGAGGAAAGACCGACAAGTTGCGGGTTGGAGCACGAGTAATGTATCGGGTTTGTTTGAAGACAGACATATCGAAACGGCAGAACCATCGGCTGCAAGAGGGGATGCCCTCATCGACGGCCGAAAACGGCGCTGCGCTCGAACGCGGGGGCGCATCCCTGGGGCATGTCAGCCGCATGGGATTCGATCGCCGTGGCCCTCCTTCAGGATAGCCAACCCGGCTTTTTGTGCTCGTTGGAGCCCTGAAGGATCAACTCTTCAGGGCTTTTTTGTTGGTGCGCCTCGAAGACTGTAGCGGATACGCAGATGCGAGAAAGGAGGTGAGCGCGAGTAATCAAACGTGGAGAGTCACGGGCGGTTGGCCGGCGCCCGCGTTTGAACAACTCTGACGCGCGGAGTTGCTTAAACCGAAGCCACTCGCTTCGACAGTGCGGCGAGTGGCACCGGCCAGGGTGTTAACGTCAGATGGTGATTGTAGCTCAGCGGCAAGAGCACCGGGTCGTGAGCCCGGGGACACGGGTTCAATTCCCGTCGATCACCCATGAGAGGTTTTGTATTGGGTTTGACCGATGTTGTGCCGGCGGCGCACGCGGCGTCCAAAGGATTTGCCCGTGGTGTGTTCCGTGAACGGCATCGGAAGCAATATCGGTGTTGCGGGATGCTCGCTGGGACGAGCGCAGACTTGAGGGGTCTGTCGTCGAAGGACGATGCGGGTTCGATTCCCGCCCAGGCAACAACCAAAGGTAGCTCAATGGATAGAGCAACGGATACTAATCCGTATGTTGCGGGTTCGATTCCCGCCCTTACCACCAGGCGATTGCAACTCGCTTGACCGAAGCAGGTTGTGGGAGTGGTTCAGCGTTCAGCCGGTCGGCATTGCTCGTCCTCGTGCTCCTGGGAGTGGCGAGGGGGCAGTGGCGACACCGCAGGAGCGGCTTTGCAATCGAGCGGATACCGGCAGACCACATCGCCAACACCAGGTCGCGGGCATGAAGGAGAGCATGCACCGGCCAACGTCGAGGCGGTCACTGGTTTGTCTCAAGCTCGATTCCGTTGCGAGCGTGGGGCTGGTCGTGGGAATCACCCTTCAACTTGCGGATTTTGAAGTGTAGCGCTCCGCGTGGGGCGCTTGTAATACAGGGAACGGACGGCTTCAACACATTTGAAAGGAGGTGATCTGAACATGTTGGGTATGGTTCGGATTAAGTCTCACCAGCGGGGTTTGCTGTTCCGCTACGGCGACTTCGTGAAGCTCTTGCCGCCGGGCAAGCACCGCTTCTGGAGCAAGCTGTGGAGCAAGCAGTGCGACACGGTGGAAATCGTCGACACGCTGGTCACCAGGTTCGAGCACCAGTTCCTGGATGTGCTGGTCAGGAATGCGGCTGTGCGTGAAGCACTGACCCTCGTTGAGTTGGCCGACCATGAGCGTGCGCTGATCTGGAAGGACGGTCGCTTGCTCTACATCGCCGGCCCCGGTCGGCACGCCTTCTGGAACGAGCCGTACAAGCTCGAAGTCGAGACCTTCGACACCAACACGCTGCGCTTCGAGCACGACAAGATGGATGCCATTGTGGCCCATCCCGGCGGCGCGAAGTGGCTGGTCGGTGTAAACGTGGACGAACACGAAGATGCCCTGCTGATTAAGGACGGCGAAATCATCGAGAAGTTGGGCAAGGGCCGTCACATGTTCTGGGCTCAGGTCAACCGGGTGAGTTGGAAGGCCATCGACCGTCGTGAGCAGGTGGCTGACGTCGCCGGTCAGGAGATCATGACCATGGACAAGGTGACCCTGCGGGTCAACCTGCTGGTCACGTATCAGGTGGTTGACTCGCTGAAGGCTGTCATGGTGGTCAGCGACCACGCCCAGGCGTTGTACCGCGAGGCCCAGTTGGCATTGCGTGCCGCGGTGGGCACGCGCACCCTGGATGCCTTGCTGGCCGACAAGGAATCGATCGGCGGCGAGGTCAAGAACGTGCTGGCAGGGCGGGCGGCGGATTTCGGCGTCGTGGTGAAGAGTGTCGGCCTGAAGGACATCATCCTGCCTGGCGAGATGAAGACGATTCTGAACCAGGTGATCGAGGCTGAGAAGGCCGCCCAAGCCAACTTGATCAAGCGGCGTGAGGAGACCGCCGCAGCCCGCAGCCAGGCGAACACTGCCAAGTTGCTGGCGGAGAACCCGGTGCTGGCACGCATGAAGGAACTGGAGCTGATGCAGGAGATCCTGGCTGGTGCGAAGGTGACCTTCGTATTGGGTGACGGCGATATCGCCGGCCAGTTGCGGCGTCTGAGCAAGAGCGACGAGTTGGGAAGTTAACGCAAGAAAGGAGGTGATTCCGCTAACATGGGGAGGTGAGGGCTCTGCCTTCGCCTCCCCTTCTGTTTTGCGCCGGCGTCTCCAACCGCACGAATATCAAAACAGCTCATCGGCCAAGATGTTACGGTTCAACATTTGTCAGGTCCGCCAACGCGTCGCCGAGACTCCGAGGCACACCGCCAGCTCACTCTCTCTACCCCTGGGTTGATTAGCAATGTTTCACCGGTTAGAATACATACAGTATGGATGTACTGCTCCAGATCAAGCGGTTGGTGCTGCGTGGATGGATACGGTTCACCGAGAAGGCCCGCGAGGAAATGGAAGCCGACGGATTGAGCGTAGGCGAGGTGGTCGAATCGATCGTCAACGCCCAGGCCATCGCGAAAACTTTTCGGTCACGCAGCCGCGCTAAGCGCTATCCAGGTGAGAAACTGTATGTCATCAAAAGCTTCAGCTACGACGGGACGCTCATCTACACGAAAGGGGTCATCGTCCGCCAAGCGTAACACGAAGTCTTCTACGTCTTCGTCTCTGCAAAGATCGCCACATTCGGCGAGTAATCGCCCAGGGCTAAAGGTCTGTGTCTCGTGCGGATCACAACGTGTCCAATCCAAAAGGGTGTCGGTTCGTCTGCGGGACGGACGGAAGGTGGCCGGTATTAAGGCCGATGTGTGTGCCGAGTGCGGCGAGCGTTACTTCGACCTGGAAGCGATGCGACAGCTCGAAGCCGGAGCCGCTGACGAATAACCAGCAGCCGGGACACGGGTTTACTGAATGCTTACCCGCAGGGCGTAAACATTCAGTAAACCCGTATGCGGAATAGCGTGGGTTTCGTGGCGGCAGGCTTGCGCCAGGCCCGGCCATCCCGTAAGTCGCAATGATAAAAACACTTAGGAACTGGGCGATGACGGATTTGAACCGCCGACTTCCTCCTTGTAAGGGAGGCACTCTAGCCGCTGAGTTAATCGCCCAATTTGAGCATATCCGATAGGTTACATTTGGTTTGTCCGTCAAGCAACCAGGATAATATCAAGACTTGTGAAAATTCGGTCAGGGCGGGGCAATCGGGCACCTGCGGGCGGGGCACCCACGCCGTTTTCATTTGAGTCGAGTAGCTCGTCTGAGTAGAATGCCTGGTTGGGGTTTGATAAATGGGAAATTTCGGTCTACACCCAACACATCCGCGCTGGAGGTCGGTGGGTGTTCTCCGGCACGCGGGATGCGCATGCGAGAGCATGAAGCTACGGGTTTTCCTTTGGGGTAACGTACATCGCATAAGGGAGGAATGAAGTATGTCTCGATCCAACACACGCTTGTGGAATGCTTTCGTCATCATCGTTGTGGGCGTGTGCGGTGCACCCCTGGGTAGCGCCGCCGCGGATCTGCTGCAATTCGATCTCGATATCGGTAGCGTCAGCGACAACGACAACACGCAGCCGATCTACCTCGTGGACCGGGAAGAGTTCGAGGACTGGGGCTCGAATGGAGAGCGCGACTGGCGCACCCTGGCGCCGGGCAACACCTTCCACTTCCGGGCCAACGCCGAAAGCCTGGGCATCACCGATCCCATGGGGGTGCCCTATATCCACGCGATCATCGAGATCGACTACGACGACGTCGTTAATGAAGCGAACTGCTCGACCGTGACAGATAGACTCTCATACTGTCGCCCCCGGCTGGAAACGCTTCTCAACTACAGCACGACTCCGCCGTGCGACTGGCACCCGCTCGGCGGCTTCGGCGGTGCGACCGATCCGGCCCAGCCCACGAACTGGAAGTGCACCAGCCAGTACATCGAGGCTAACCCGTGGCAAACGCTGCGGGCCATCGACGGGTTCCTCGAATTCCGGGTCTACTACCCAACCCCCAAAGATGGGCCGGGTGACGATTTGCCGATGGACAGAATCACGCTGCACTTTGTCGATGACGAGACCTTCCACTCAGAACGCGAGGATGATCGCGTGGCGCGCAACCTGCACCGCATGGAGCACGAGGAAACGACCGTGCTCGATCCCGAACTGGCCAACCAGTGTTTTCTCGTCTTCAGCCGCAACTACCTGGAGAAGATCTACCCGAACACGGTCCCGGAGGCCGCGGAACTGGTCGACGAAATCCGCACGTTTGAACTCGCCGGTGAGAGTGAGCCCGTCTCGCTCGCTATCCATGCGGTGCAAGGCATGACCAACGTGGTAGTCACCGGCGGCAGCCTTACGCTGGTGGATTGGAGCGGGCTGCCCGTGCCCGAGATCCCGGCGGATAAGGTTCGCGTCGCGGCGGTTATGTTTGCCGACAAGCGCTGGTGCGAATGGGGGAGCTGCAACGTTTTCGGAACGCAACCGTGGTATCTCGACACCGCGGGGCTGTTGGACGTGCCCAGCGGCGAGAGCCGTCAGTTCTGGGTCACGATTGACGTGCCCCCGGGCACGCCACGCGGAACGTACAAAGGATACATCTTGATCGACGCCGTCTGTGGGGGCCAGATACTCGTACATCGTGTCGGGCTGTCGGTCACCGTCTACAACCTGGAGCTTGATGCACCCGCTGCCCCGCCGTACTTCACGTGGAGTTGGCCGTACAACCAGCACCAGCCCTACGCGGCGAATCCGGACACAGCCACAGCCCACCAGGCGGCGCACGATATCCCGCCGGTCATCACCGTGTATCCCACGCTGGACGCGAATGCGGGAACCGTGGACCTCGGCGATCTGGAAGTGAACCTGGCTACCTGTGCCAGCCTGGGCCTGCTGCCGCCGGAACCGCGTGTGTATATCTCGGACAACATCTATGTCGACCACGTGTGGGATGATCTGTGCCCGGGCGTCCCGGGCGAGCCGCTGGAACGTGACTGCCCGGCGTTCGACGCGCTGTACATAATGTTGCTGGAGGATATCCAGACGGTCTTTGACGTGTACAATTGCGTGCCGGTGGTCTCGTACCGAGATGAGCCGAATGATAAACCGGGCTCGCGGCGGACCTCCAACTACCTGAACCGCGTGGCACGCGATGTGGGCCTGAGGACGTGGGTGACCTACAGCCCACTCGCCGAAAAGCCGCTCTCCGGCTATTTTCTGACGTTCGATGACGTGTATGGGCCGGTTGCACGGGACGTGCCGAGTTGGGTGGGGAGCGACCCCGACCTCGTGGGCTACTGGAACTTCGACGAGGATGCCGACGACCTGTCGCCGCACCACAACAATGCCGAGCTGCACGATGATGCCACCGTGGACACGCTGGAGGGCGTGCTCTCGTTGCCGAGCGAACAAGCACACGTCGAGGTCCCGCACGACGACTCGCTGAACCTTACCGATGCAGCCACAATCTGCTTCTGGTTCCATCCGTTGCAGTGCACGTCGACGTATGCCCGCTCGGTGATCTCCAAGACACCCGGGTCGGCACCGCGCAACTACGCGCTGTATTTCTACGGCGACGACGGCGGGGCGTCCTCGTCCCTGTTAGGCCGGCTGCACTTCTACGGCACCCTTTACGGCACTCTGCACCATGTCGCCGGCTACTCGTACCTGGATTGTGACGCGGGGATGAGCCAGTGGTACAACGTCATCTGGCAGTACGACGGGGCGAGCGGTGGGGCCATGTATGTCAATGGCCGACCCTATCACAATACGAACACGGGTAGCCTGGAGACGAACACTTCCGCGCTTCACATGGGGTACTTCGCGGGCGAGCTGGACAACATGTTCATACTGCGCCGAACGCTGGCCGACGAGGAGCTGGAAGACATCGCAGCACACTTCAACCAGCCCTTTGACCAGGGGCAGACGGTTCTGCTGACACTCGACGAGTTTCCGGGCGACCCGCCATCCTCGATCAGCTTTGCGATCCACGACGGCGTGCCCATGCCGGCTGGGCTGGAGACACTCAAAAGTCTGCGCGTCAACGGCGAGACCGTCTGGTCGTGCGACCAGGTTGACCACATAGGCCAAGTCTACACCGTGCCGTTGGAGGCTGACCCGCTGGAGGAGATTTGCTTCTCGGTGGTCAACCGGTATTCCCGCCAAGAGGAGGTGAGGGTGTTCTTCATGGAGCCGGAGTGGCGCCAGGCCAACTGGACAGTTACTACGGACGATGCATGGAGCCACACCTTCACGCCGGACCCGGATGGGTATTACGGGCCGATGGATCCGTGGCTGGACGTTCGCGTGCATTCGCTTTACTCCCTGACACCCGAGAACATACAGCGTACGCGCGACGCGGGGGACGACTTCGCGTACTACACGACATATCCCTGCACGCAGGCAGTGCCGATCAACAATCGCTTTTTGCACGGCGTCTATGCGTCGGCCGTCGGGACCGAAGGCGTCTATGGGTATGCCTACGCGTCGTGGGGCGATCAGCCGTGGGATGATCTGGAGATGAGCTATTTGCATCGTCTGGGAACGCGCCTGGGGCGTATCGGCTGCGGCGGTTACCAGGTGGCGCTGCCGGCATGGGAAGACCGGATGTACGACACGGTGGTCTTCGAGACGATGCGTGAAGGGATCGAAGACTCGCGCATCATTGCGATGGTGAACGCAGCCATCGAGGCTCACCCGGGGGACCCGTGCGCCGCGTTGGCGGACGCCTACCTCGCGGACGTCCTGGCTCGCCCGTCGCTGCGCTACTACGACCGCTACATGCTGTCGAAGTTGCCCGAAGACCGAATCGCGTGGAAGTACGACCGTAGCCCGGAAATCCTGACGGACCTGGCCGGCGATCCGGAGGCCTATGACTTCTTTGACAAGCTGCGTGCCAGATTGCTCCTCTACACCGATGCGCTCACCGGCGGCATCGTGGAAGATTGCAACACCAACTGCCTCAATGACTGTGATGAGGTCCTGCTGGGCCTGGCGGCTGACGAGAACGGGAACGGTGTGCCGGACGAATGCGATCCGCTCCTGCCCGGCGACCTGGATGGCGATGGGGATGTCGACCTTGAAGACTTCGTGCAGTGGCAGAACTGTTATACAGGCCCGCTTGTCCCCTGCCTGCACGAATGCGATGCAAGCGATCTGGACGGCGACGGTGACGTGGACCTCGGCGACTTCGCTAAGTTCCAGGAGTTTTTCACCGGGGATCAGGGCCGCGATTAGTGCCGCGACCAGTGCTGCGACCGTCAGGGAGCGGTTGGGTGGCCCATGGCTTTAGCCGTGGGGGACACGAATCCAAGCGCCCGTACTGATATTGTATTTGACGATGCTCGGATGAACCGTTCGTGTCCCCCACCGCTAAAGCGATGGGCCACTCGCCAATCAGTACCGCGATCAGTACCGCGACCGTAAGGGAGCGGCCTTACTTGGGTTGGCTGCTCCCTTACGGTCGCGCGGGTGCCCCACCCTCTCTGAGGGTGGGGGGACTGAGTTAAAATGTGCTGCTTGCATAGTAGCTACACCCTGTAAAATCCGTCCCCCACCCCTGGAAGGGGTGGGGCACCCATGCTGAACACAGAGAAAGCGGGTGAAACCCGCCCTACGACAGAGAAGGCGGGTGGAACCCGCCCTACAGTTGCTTCCGCACGTCGTGGGTCGGGGTGGGCATCCGGGCCGCTGTAGCAACGCTGCAACCGGGCGAAGTCTGCCAGGTCCACGTCTCCGTCGTCATCGAGGTCGGCGTCCTCGTAGCCCGGGTCGATCTGCACGGCATCAGGCCCGGTGAAGCCTTCATGGAGATGACGATAATCATCCTGGTCGATGTGCCCGTCCTTGTCGAAATCGCCCGGCACCGCCTGGTTGAATACAACCCAGAATTCGTCGGAGGGAGAGTACTGTTGGCCATCCTCCAATTCGTCGACCAGGCGATACACGACATAGTAAACTTTGCCCGGGTCATACTGAGCGGCTGGATATACCCAGTAGTCCAGGTGCAGGTGATGCCATTGCTGGCTGCTCAAATGGATGGACTCGCCGGGGAAGTACCAGTGGTTATTGTGATTAACATACAGGTTCTCTGAAAGCTCAACCACTTCCATCCAGATGTTGTAGTCTATCTGGCGTGTCCCAGCCAACTCGTGCTGCGGGTCGTTTTCGATGGCTTCGGTGCCCGGCTCGCCGTTTACCCAGGCGTTGTCGATCTGGCTGTTGAAGAGCCGGTAGTAACTTGGGTAGGGTTTGGTGCCGTCGTCGTGGGTGAGGTACAACTCCCCCACGTCGGCAAACAACTTCCCTGTCGGCGAGCCCTCCCCGCCCAACTGCCCGATTGCAAAGTGATCCAGCGGGCAACCGTGGCCGGCGAAAGCCCGGCAGGTCCCCGCTGCAAATAACGTTGACAAAAACACCGCCCAAAAGAATCGAACCATCATGTTTATTACCTCAACGTAATGAATAATCCGCGCTAGGCCCGGCATTTATGCCGGGTAAACGAGGCCTCATTCCGCCCCCTTTCCCTTCCCCCGCCGCCGGAGGCGGCGGGGGAAGAGAAAGGAATTATTACTCCGTTCTTTCAACCCGGCATAAATGCCGGGCCTAGCGCAGAGGAACACGATCCTCTGCTACAGAAATCAACTCTGCGGTCTCTGCGTGCTCTGCGGTAAATCATCCAGGCTATGAGCCCAGAGTTGTAGGGCGGGTTCTACCCGCCTTCTTGGCATGGCGCGGCGGGTGGAACCCGCCCTACGCATGCTGATTGGTGGGTTCCACCTCGCTCCGCGAGGTTCCACCCACCCTACGTCTGCTACAGCCCAGGCGGTGGCGGTGGTGGTGGCGGAGGAGGTGCCAGGGAAGCACCCCAGCCCGGTGCCGTCGCCGGGGCCCACCAGTTCCTCTTGCCCGAAACCCACGTCTCCTCAATGCCCAGGCCGGCTGCATGCCCGTCGGCGAACAGATAGTTCGCCCTACTGCCCTGATGACGGTTGATCGCCACCTGGCGCTTCGGCGGGATCATTTGAAACTTCTCCGGGTGAATATGGTCCACGCCCATCAGCGAACTTGCCGATTCCGCAACAACGATCGTGTAACAGGGTGAGCGGATGCGGGTCATGTTGTCGCAGTAGGGAGTCGGCTGCTTGACGATCAGGTAGTTCAGCCCGTAGCTGCTCCAACGCCGCTCGTCGAGGTCAGCCTTTTGCTCATCGGAAAGACGGTCCCAATCCAGGCTGTTCCAGGCCACGAACTTCTCGCCTTGATCCTTCGGGCAGCGGTACAAAAGCGAGGTGTCCACATAGTCAGCCAAGACGTTAAGCCACCAGTTCCGCGGATCAGGATCGCCACCGTGGCCGCCGCTGGAAGGAAGGCGATCCTGGTGCTCGGCACAGTATTCCTGCATCGCCAGCCCGATCTGGTGGCAGTTGTTCAGGCAAACAGCCTGCCTGGCTTGCTCGCGTGCCCCTTTGAGGCTGGGCATCAGAATCGCAAGCAACAAGGCAATGATCGACACCACAACAAGCAACTCGACCAGAGTGAAGGATTTATGTTTTTGCATATTGTAAGTTCCTTAACTTTCTGCCTTGCGTATGGATGGGCAAGTGACATCTTAGCCAGGAAGGCGGGTAGAACCCGCCCTACAATTTCACGGCAGAAAACGCCGCCGCAGAATCACCACGGCGCCCAACACCAGCAGGCCTGCCGTCGCCGGTTCCGGTATGGCCTCGAAACGAAAGACAAAATCATCCGAAGGATCATAAAGACCGCCGGCATCGTAGGCACTGAAGGTTGCGGTCACCGGGTCGCCTCCCTCGGCACTGCCGTCGGCTGGCAGGTAGAAATAAAAGCCCATGTGCTCGTGAATGCCCCAGGCATTGGGCGGCTCGGTCGCGTCCCCGAGGAACACCTTTTGCAGCGAGTGCTCGTCGCCGTCGTGCTCGAAGAAGTAGTTCGAGCCCTGCTTCATGAAGAAGTTGTCGTCAACCACACTCGCCCCCTCACGCACCAGCCGGATGTCCCATTGAGGGGCCGACTCCGGGTCGCCGGTGTCCGCCAGGTTCCACGCCCCTTGAGGGCCGTGGGCTGAGTGCCAGCCGTCCAGGTGTATGGTTCCGTTCGGGTCCCCGTAGCCCTCCGCGGCACTGTACTTGAAACTACAGATGTACCGCTTCAGGCCCGTCTGCGGATCGTTGTTCTTGTAGATTGGTTGGCCGAACGGGTCTTCCTCCGGAACCAGCTTCAGGAACGGCACACCCGGTTGAGTCGGATCGTCGCCCCACACAGGCCAGCCGGGTGTGGGAGCAATGGCATGGGCTGGCGGCAGTGAGTAAAACCACAGCTTGGTGTCGTCGGTAGTGATCGGGTCCACATAGCCTTCGCCGGGGTTGCCCCAATCGGCGGGGCGCCAAGTCGGGTTCTTGCCGATGTGCGTATGGGCCAGCGGGCAATCCGCCCGGGCCTGATTGATCAAAAACATGGAAACAGCAACAGCTAAAATCGCAATAACTCTCCGCATTCTGAATTTGTCCTCCAATTCGTAGGGTGGGTGGAACCTCGCGGAGCGAGGTGGAACCCACCAACCCATTTGTCCTCTCAAATTCGTAATTTCGTAAGTGAAACTTACCAACCCACCATTGATTTCTTCGCGCCGCGCGCAAATTGGTCACGGGGCGGTTGTAGCCACCGGTCGTTTCTCTGGCAGCAACCGAAGGCCGCGATGGGAAATAGCACCGGTTGGTGGGTTCCACCCACCCTACGTACGATACTTTTTATGGCTTTACGGTGTCGCCAAGCGGCGGAGGTGCCCGAGGAATCCGTGGGCTGAATTGGGCTAGGTGATGAGGCCTGTGTTCTGGTGGCGGCAACTCCGTGACGAACCTGCCATCGATGCTCAGGCATACCATGCCCGGTTCGTCAAGCGTTGCCGACGCTCCCGTAGTCAATTGGTAACAGGTTGGGCAGTTGTCGCAAGAATGGCCGGCGTGGGCGGTGCGGACATGGTGCTGGTGGGCAACCCCCGTCGAAACCAGGAGGAAACACGTCAAACTCAGAATGGAGGTGAATGTCCGCATGACTGTTAATACTAAATAATACCGCATCTATTAGACCACTATCGGTCTTTCTGTCAAGCTCCTTCGGCAGAATCTCCATGTGAGATTCGCCCGGATAATTCACCGCCGAGAGGAACGGGGGGAAAATTGAAAATGAAAAATGTGGGGTTGGCGACGTTGCTCAGTTTAGACTCTTCCCTCTTTATCCTCATCTCTTCTCGCTCTTCTCTGCGCTCTCTGCGTCTCTGCGTTCATGAATTATCCAGGTTTAGCGG
>JAGLWJ010000266.1 GCA_023133475.1 Phycisphaerae bacterium
AACCAGGGTCAATATCAAATCCAGGCTAGCTGATAGCAAACTGAATGGTGGGTTCCACCTCGCTCCGCGAGGTTCCACCCACCCTACGTCTGCCCCCCTGCCGACCTACTTCAGTTCCGCCGCATTACCCAGGTAAACCTCGAGAGTGCGGCGGGTGCCGACGCTCCCGGGAAGCTGAAACAAGACCTCGCCGTTTGCCGTGCGGCAGACGCCTTCCAGGAGAATGTGATCCAGGTACACCCACGCCTCCTTGCCGACGCTGCCTTGAATCACAAATACCGGGTTGCACAAGAGGGAATCTCCACCACCACCAATTGTGAGCAGAACGCGGTTGCCGTCCGGGGCGAGCACATAGCAACCATAACGTTCGTGAAACCCGTCGTTATCTCGGTCGTCTTCGGAGGCAGTGACCATACTGCCCACCGCGGGAGACAGCGCGGGCGGGAAGCAGTAGCGCAGGGCGTGATCCTCGGCAGTGAGCCCACCACCGGAATCCCCGGCCCCAAGAATGATCAGACAGTCCCACCGTTGCACCGGTTTCCGTGTTTCCCCCCCAAAAGCCACGGCGATGGCCCGAGTGCCGTCCGGACTATGCAAACACTTCATAAGCGGCGCGGACCGCCCATCGTGAACCACAAAGCATAATTCCGGGCTAGCGGCTGCTCCGCTGCCCAGAACGGCATAAGGGACATGCAGAAGCCTGCCCTTGTCGCCCAGTTGGGCGGTGCCGTGGCATAGAAGCTCCAGTGTGGGGCCGGCGCGGCGTGAGACCGCCATGCCCAGCCGCTCGGCGGACCACGCGGACGTCCGGGTGGTGCACTCCAGGTGGACGTAGAGTTCACCGGTGGGATAGATGGTATAGGCCCACTGCTGGGTTGGCATGTCCGTTGCTTCCTCCCCATCGGGGGGCAGGAAATCCCACGTGCACTGCACGACAATGCGGGCCTGCGACGCTTCCAGCAGTTGCTGGCGAGCCACCACCCGATCACCCCAGGCGGGAAAACTGCCCAAAGCCGCCACCCCCGTATCTTCGTCACCGCTCAGGGTGACCACGCTGGGGCCTAGCACGCCGCCCTCCACAAGGTTTCGCACCCGCAGCGGGTCCTCGGAGAGGTCGTACCAGTGTTTGATCTGCCCGTTGATGAACCCCACCTCGAACCGCTCGCCCACGCCAACGTCCCACCGGCGACCCCGGCGCCGCAGATAAAGCCCCCCATCCTCACCGCTGGAATCGCCGAACAAATCCGCCCGGTTGTCCACCAGGATGATGTCGTCGATCAGCAGCACGGTAGGCTTGGTCAGGGACGGCAACGCCCAACGCAGTTCGCCGAGGTCATCCATGGCAACGTGCTCGGCGGCGTCGGACAAGTCCAGACGCAAGAGGTTCCAGCCGGCATTTAGTGGAATCCGCGAGTCCGCGATGGAGCCGAGGTGTCGCTGCCCGCTGACCATGGTGAATTGCAGGTCCGCCGCCGCGGAGGCATGGACCGCCATGACCAGCAGGTCGTAGTCCCGCCAGTCCCGGGGCAGATGCCAGCTCCGGGCTGCTCGGTTATCGGCAATCAGTTTGTCATCAGGCCGCCCGAAGACCGCCCGCAGGCATCTGCCACCGGTGGCATCCACGCCCGAGGTCAGGCTGAGGCGGTGCAGGGCGGTTCTGCCGGTGGATATGGAACGGAACAGTTCCATGTGCATGGTTTGCTCGAAGTCGGCAATGACCGCGAAACGCCCGGTCTGGAGGTCGGCGTAGTAGGCCATCAGGCGATCGGCTTGGGTGGCAGCTCCGCCGGCAGCTCGGTGTGTGCCCCGGTGACATCCCGGCAGAATTCCCATCAGAGCAACAGCGACTCCGATGTGAAGGATTCGGTCAGTACCGCGACCGTAAGGGAGCGGCCAATCCAAGTAGGGCCGCTCCCTTACGGTCGCGGTACTGATTTGGGCTGCGGCCAAAGGCCGCGTCGGGAACCGTACCCCCATTGGTGGCCACCTTGGATGCGTCGATGCCCGGGACTGGAGTCGAACCAGCACGTCCTTGCGGACACATGGCCCTCAACCATGCGCGTCTGCCAATTCCGCCACCCGGGCGTCGGCTCAAGCCGCTCTTGGAGCTGCCGAATAGCCATGCTAGAAATCATCTCTGCCTATGTCAACCACTAATTCACCGCAGAGATCGCGGAGTTTCCTGTAGGGTGGGT
>JAGLWJ010000267.1 GCA_023133475.1 Phycisphaerae bacterium
GCGAGGTTCCACCCACCCTACGTCCGATACCTTTTTCATCGTTTCAGTTGCAAAAGAAAAGGGAGGCCTTTCGGCCCCCCGTGGGGTTTGCTTATCCGCCTATTGCCATGATTTTCAGGTCGGTTATATGCGATACACCCGCGCCACTAAGCGCCTGCTTGATGGGCTTCTTGTCGTAGTCAGGCTTGACGTGTTCCTGCTCCATCAGGGCATTCTGAGCACAGAAGGCGTTCACCTTGCCCTGGACGATTTTTTCGATGATGTGCTCGGGCTTGCCTTCATCCTGAGCGACGGTCTGAGCGGTCCGACGAACCTTCTCGATCTCCTCGGCAGGCAGCCCCTCGCGGGTGATGGCCAACGGCTTGGTGAACATCGCGTGCTGAGCCAGGTCCACCGCCACCGCCTCGGGGGAAGGTGTGGCATCCAGCGCGAGCAGGACCCCACTCTTGCCGTCATGGTGCACATAGTAACTCAGATACTCGCCGGTTATCTTGCGGCAGCAGATCAGATTCATGGTTTCCTGAATCTTGCTGTAGGCATCGACCAGGGCTTCATTCACCGTTTTGCCTGAGCCCACCTTGGAGTTCAGGATGGTTTCGGGCGCCGGTTCCTTCTCGCCCTGGTCAGCCACCACCCTGGTGATCATCGCCACCAACTTGAGAAAGATATCCGTCTTGGCCACCGGAGCCGTCTCGCAACGCAGCTCGATGATTGCCCCGGTTTTCCTGTCGTCGGAAATGTATACCCCGATACGCCCCTCACCGGTCTCGCGGCCGGCCCGCTCCTGCATTTTGCCCTTGTATTTGCGGTTCAGCAGTTCCACCGCCGCAGTTTCGTCCCCATCGGCCTCGGTCAAGGCCTTCTTGCATTCCATCATCGGCAACCCGGTGCGATCACGAAGTGCCTTCACTGATGCTGCTGTAATCTGTGCCATATTCCCACATTCTCCAACTGTTTTGTTTATACCCCGCCCTCAGCCCGGTTGTTGCGGTGAACATCACACGGGCACAGGACGGTTGGATAAGCTCTATTACGAACTCACGGTGGTCTCTGAAGAGGTCCCCTCCGCCGAGTCGGCGTCGGCACCCGTCACCGTGTCAGATTGATCCTTTGCAGGTTCAGCCGCCCCTGCTTCAGCCGGGGCATGTTCAGCCGGCACCGGTTCGGCCGGGACTTCCGCCACCGGGACTGCTTCAGCCGGGGCTTCCGCCACCGGGGCTGGCTCAGCCGGCACTGGTTTCGCCGGGGCTTCTGCCGGTTTTTCCGGTTTTGTCACCTGTGGAGCTTGTGCCTCTGGAGGCTGCGATGGCTTATCGCCATCAGCCCGCCCCATCGTCGGGCGTGAGGATCGGCGTCGCCCTTCCCGCGAATCGGATTCTTCAGGCGGTTTGGCACGTTTGCCCACTTCGACGGCATCAGCCAGATGCTCGACAATCACCTCGATGGAGCGGATGGCATCGTCGTTTCCCGGGATGGGGATGTCGGCGAAGTCCGGGTCCGAGTCGGTGTCGATCAGGCAGATGGTGGGGATGCCCAGTTTTTTGGCTTCGCGCACGGCGATCCGCTCGCGCCCGACGTCCACCACCAACAGCGCTCCGGGAAGTTTGTTCATGTCCCGAACCCCCGCTAAGTTGCGGTGGATTTTTCGCTCCTCGCGCTCACGAGCGGCGATGGCTTTTTTGCTGTATTGCAATGCACTACCGTCAGCCCGAGCTTGCTCCAGCTCCTCGAGCCGACCCAACCGGGACCGAACCGTGCGAAAGTTGGTCAGCATTCCTCCCAGCCAACGCTCGGTGACACACGGCATTCCCACGCGACTGGAGTGCTGCTCGATGGTATGTCGAGCCTGCCGCTTGGTCCCCACGAACAACACTTGCTCACCATTGGCCACCACTTGCGCGATAAATTTTTTGGCCCGCAGCAGACCCTTGACCGTCTCACGAATGTCGATGATATGGATCAGGTTCCGCTTGCCGAAGATATAAGGAGCCATCTTCGGGTTCCAACGGCTCACGCGATGACCAAAGTGAATTCCAGAATCAATTAAATTACGAACCAACTCCGAAGCCAATTAACACCTCCCCTAACAGGCTATAACCAAACAACCCAAAAATTCCGCAGCATACACGAACCAAGTAGCATAAACGCAGTCGGTTCTCAATTCAACCCACAAAACCACGCGAAATTCGCCGGTGGTAACTGTTATGGTTGTAGGGCGGGTTCCACCCGCCTTCCCTGCTGATAGCGTGGGTGTCCCATGGCCGCTCCCTTACGGTCGCGGTACTGATTGGGGTGCCGATCGCGGTACTGATTGGGGGGGGGTGGCCCATCGCTTTAGCGGTGGGGGACGCGAATGGTTCATCCGAACCCCGTCGGGTTCCGTAGCGGTATGGGCGTTTGGATTCGCGTCCCCCACGGCTAAAGCCATGGGCCACCCAGATGGGGCGGTTGCCTCCGCAAAGAACCGCGAGTAAAGTCGCCCCAAAAGGCGAAAAGCTGATAGCTGATAGCTGAT
>JAGLWJ010000268.1 GCA_023133475.1 Phycisphaerae bacterium
CAACGGGACTTTGGACCTTGGACTTATTAGTCGGTGCGGTGGGTTCATTGATAATCCAGATTCGTGCGGAATGTTTGCTATGAAAACCGCTGTGCGTGGCGTTGCCTCCGAGACCACAACCTGCACGCTTGATCCCCGACACGTTTTGCGTTTGGGTCGCAACGTGCTGCATCGGGAGGAAAAGTCTATCGCCGAAGCTGCGGCTCGACTTGGTGAATCGTTCGTGGAAGCGGTGCGGGCCATCCTGAACTGCCCCGGGCGAGTGGCGGTCACGGGGATGGGCAAAGCCGGCGACATCGGAAAGAAAATACAAGCCACCCTCTCCAGCACCGCAACCCCCGCATACTGTCTCCATCCCGTCGAAGCCCTACACGGCGACCTGGGCATGATCCAAGCCCAGGACATCGTGATCGCTCTGAGCAAGAGCGGCGAGACACAGGAGTTGGTGAGTTTGCTGCCGGCTTTGCGGGGCATCGGCTGTGCCATCATACTGGTGACCGCCGATCCCGAGTCGAAATGTGCCCGGTTGGCGGACGTGGTGCTGGACATCGGCAACACGCCCGAAGCCTGCCCGCTGGGGCTGGCCCCCAGTTCCTCAACCGCGGCGATGTTGGCCATGGGCGATGCACTGGCGTTGACGGTGATGGAGCTGAAGAACGTTCAGCCGGAACAGTACGCCAGCTACCATCCTGGTGGGGCTTTGGGGCGTCACCTGGCCAAGGTGTCGGAGGTCATGCGCACCGGGTCGGACTGCCCCACGGTGGAGCTCGAGGGGACGTTAAGCGACTACTATGAGGCAGTCATGCGTGCTCCGCGTCGTGCGGGGGCGGCTGCGATCATTGATGACACGGGTAAACTGATTGGCATTTTCACCCACGGTGATCTGTTCCGGCTCCGCCCGGGCATGATTGATCCGCAGCGCACCTCGATCGCCCGGATCATGACCAGCGACCCCAAGACCGCACGGCAAACGGATCGGGTCGCGGCAGCTTTGCACACCATGCAACGGTATCGGATCGACGAGTTGCCGGTGGTGGACGAGCACGGCAAGCTGGCTGGGCTGATCGACATCCAGGACCTGGTTGCCAGAGGATACTCAGCCTTTGACGATCAATAACCGCGCGGTTGCGAGATAAGGGTGGTGCCGGGTGCGTCTTTCCATTGTCATTCCGGTCTACAACGAAAAGTCCACACTGGAGGAGCTTGTCGCGCGGGTGGTTGCCGTCGAGATCGGCATGGAGCGGGAGATCATCCTGGTCGACGACGGGAGCACCGACGGGACTCGCGAGTTATACCCGGCAATTCAGGCCCGTTGGCCTCAGCAGAAGTTCATCGTAAAGCTCCAGGATCGTAACCGAGGCAAGGGGGCGGCGGTGCGGGCTGGTTTTGAGTTGGCCACCGGCGACCTCGTGCTCATCCAGGATGCCGACCTGGAGTACGATCCCCAAGACTACCCCCGCCTGCTGAAACCCATTTGCGACGGCAATGCGGACGTGGTGTTTGGTTCGCGTTTCGTGGGCAGTGAAGCCCACCGCGTTCATCTATTCTGGCATCTGGTGGGCAATCGCCTGCTCACGTTGCTGTCCAATATGATGACCAACCTGACGCTCACCGACATGGAGACTTGTTACAAGGTATTCCGCATCGAGGTGATCCGTTCGATGAAGCTGGTGAGCAACACGTTCACGATTGAGCCGGAGTTGACCGCCAAGGTTGCCCGGGGCAAATGGCGGGTCTACGAAGTGGGCATCAGCTACGCCGGCCGCGATTATGCCGAGGGCAAGAAGATCACCTGGCGTGACGGGTGCCGGGCGTTGTGGGCCATCCTGCGCTTCCGCTATAACTAAAACCAGTACCGCGACCGTAAGGGAGCGGCACAGCAGGGTAGGGCGGGTTTCACCCGCCGCAGCCCAAAAGGCGGGTTAAACCCGCCCTACATCCGGGTCAAACACCGCGAGTAACAGATTGCGCACGTTTGCATAAATGCCCGGAGCAGTCGATTCGCGGGGGCCGGCCACGTTCAGCACTGCGGGGCGCCGGCCCATAAGCCAGTTGCGAATCGTTTCAACCGCCTGCTCTGGGCTACAGGCAGAGCGATCCAGATGGAGAACCGGTTTATCGTGCTTCCGAGCGAGGCACAAAGTCAGCGCCGAGCCGCCGGTCAAGAGGCCTTCGGACACTATTAGCGTCGCGTCTGCGGCTTGCACGTTGGCTTCGGTACGCGCGTCGTAGCTCTCCTCTGACATTTCGGTCAGGTCGTAACCAGCGGGGATCAGCCCGTCTTCGGCACGGCGGCCTTTGGGCACATATCCACCGTGTGGAACGCCCAACTCGATGGCAACGTCCAGGGCTGCACGGTCGGCACCGGTTTGGCCACCGGAGATGATTCTCCGAATCCCGAGGTAGTCAGGGCACTGCATAATCGGCCATACCCTTTCTTACTCCGTAGCCCGGATAATTCACCGCGGAGCACGCGGAGACCGCAGAGAATTGGCGGGTGGCATGGTCCACGTTTACGTGGCCATGCAGAGGGCAGATGACGTGATGGAAAGA
>JAGLWJ010000269.1 GCA_023133475.1 Phycisphaerae bacterium
CCGCCGTAGGCGAGCGAAACCCACCGCACCAGTTGAGAGGAATTATCCGGGCTAAAGCAGTGGGCTATTGCATCGGCACAAGATGTTTTTCTCGCTCACACTGGCGTTTGGCATCGGCGATCAGGTTGGCTACCTCTTCCGGGTTGATGCGGTGGTCGGGATTCAATCGTTCCGCTGGTTTTGTCTCCACTCCACTGCGGTCGCCTTTTGGTTCGGATGCTCTGGTCTGCGGCTTTTGCCTGGTGGTGGTCTGGCTTCTGCAGATCGGCTCGGTGAGGCTGTAGAGTTGCTTTGGCGGATGGGTTTGACCTATGCCCGGGGTCTGCTGCACGGTGCTCTCCAAACGTTTTTGCACATGAACCGCCTCGCCGACCCATTGGCGGAGGGTTTCGGTGGCCTGGGTTACGTCGGAGTGTAGTCTGCTCAGTTGGTCGATCTTTTCGTTTGCCAGCAGGCTGGTCTTGGAAAGCCCGCTGAATACCTTTTTCACCGCCCGGCATACGTTGGTGAGCTGCAGTGACTGTTGCTTCGCCTCGCACACGATGCTCTGTGGCTCGGAGAGCAGGTTGTTGACCTGCACCTGCAAGCCCTCGGCGGTGATCTGTGCCTGTTGCACCATCTCGCGCAGCAATACCCCCTGCTTGCCCAACTCCTGCAGAGTTTGCTTATTGGCGGCAATCGCATCGTGGTCCTGGTGTAGTTGAGCGGCGATTTTGGATACGTGCCCGGCGATGCCCTTGGCCTTTTCACAATGACCTGCCAGACGCTCCACGACGCGCATGCAGTCTTCCTGGATGATCTTGAGGTGGTCGGAGGTTTCGTTCCCGCCGCCGATCTGCACTTTGAGCTGCTCGATCATTTCTCGCCCGGTTTCGGACGCCGCGGCGAGGTCTTTGTGCAGGTTTTCCATCTCGGTTCTGGCCGGCTCGAAGTCTTTCAGCAACTCCGCGGCGTAGTGCGTTTCAGATGCCAGTTCCCGCACGCGCTGTTCGGTTCCAGTGGTAAGCGACCAGACCTCCTTAATGAGGGTATCGACCCGATCGGCGGCTTCGGTTGCGGTGGCGGCTGCTTTGCGGCATTGTGCGGTTATCTCGTCCCGCTGGACGGCGGCGCCGGCTGCCCCCTGTCGCAGATCATCCATTCGTTGTTTGGCATCGTCGATGGCAGCCATAAGCACGTTGTACTGGCGTGCCAGAACCTCTTCCCCACCCTCGATGAGCGATAACACGTCCTGATTGAGACCGTGCACCTTCTGTTGAACCCCATCTCCCGCCGAGCATGCCTCCCCCAAAGCGGTGAGTAAATCGCGGGCCTGGGTTATTTGTTTGCTTAACGGTTCGCGGGTGTATTCGATCCTGTCGCGGATTTCGTGGGCGGCGGCGGTGATTTGACACAAGGCGCCCTCCGCCTCGACGGCAGTGTGGGTGCGGGTGGAAAGTTGCTCGCAGTTTTGCTCGGCGATCTCGATGCTGCTTCTGAGAAGGTCTGCCAGTGCGCGGGCTTCCTGGGTAACCGCTTCCAGCGTCACCCGCTGCTCGGCACTGATATTGGCTTCTGCGATAAGCCTGGCCAGCGATTGCTGTTGCCGGGAGACAAGTTCGTCCGTGTCGCGGGTAAGTGCCGCCAGTTCCGCTTTGATCTTATCGCGGGTTTCTTTGGTGGTGGTGTCCACATTCTGGATGAAAGTGGTTAGTTCTTGTTTGATCCGCGTGAGGTTCTCTTCGGCTATGCCCGTCGTGCCCTTTTCCAATTGGGATAGTTCCTGTTTCGCCCAGACGAGGGTCTGCTCGGCTGCGATGGTGGTGTGCTCTTCCAGCCTGGTCAATTCCTGCTTGACCTGGGTGAAGACCTCTTGGGTGGTGGTGGTTGTGTCGTGGGTGAGATCGGTCAGTTCCCGCTTGATCCAGGCGAGGTTCTCCTGGGCTGTGGAAGTTGTGCCCTCTTCCAGCTCAGATAGTTCTCGCTTGACCCGTGCAAAGACCTCTTCGGCGGTGGTGGTGGTGTTTTGGGCCAGATCGGTCAATTCCTGCTTGATCTGTGTCAGGTTCTCCTGGGCTGTGGAGGTTGTGCTCTCTTCCAACTCGGACAGTTCCTGCTTGATCCGTGCAAAGACCTCTTCGGCGGTG
>JAGLWJ010000027.1 GCA_023133475.1 Phycisphaerae bacterium
AATGGAAAATGAAAAATGGAAAATGTGGATTTTAGGGTGATAACGGACTATTGCTCAGACGTAGGGCGGGTTCTACCCGCCTTTTTGGAACAGCGCGAGGGTGTTTAGCAATTCCCCGAAAGGGAGCACGGGAACTGGGTAAGGTAGGTGCTTTCTTCATTTTCCATTTTCCATCTTCCGCATGTGGCTGTTTAGTGGCGACCCAAAGGGGAGCGTGGAGCGTGGAGCGTGGAGCGCGGAAAACGTGAAAAACGGCGTATCATCGTTGTAGGGCGGGTTTCACCCGCCGTTGTGGCATCGTGCGGTGGGTAGAATCCGCGCTCTACAACCATTCCCTACGACGGGCCGACCAGGGCCTCCTCGAACAACGCGTAATCGCTCAGATCAACATTTTCGTCGTTGTTCATGTCAAGACACTTGCAATCCGGGTCGCCGCCGGCACCGGTAACCTCGAAGCAAACCTGAAACTGCACAAAGTCGATCAGGTCCACGTCGCCGTCGCCGTCGGCGTCACCGTCGGCACAAAGCGGGCAGATGCCCGTGAAGCAGACGGTCAACGGGCCGGCCCACTCCCCGCCCCAAGCGTCGCAGGCCTCCTCGGTCTGGCCGTCCACACAAGAGTCATTGGCGAGACAACAGGCTCCCACCGGCTGCGGGCATTCATAGGATGTGCAGTCGGTGGCTTCGTGGAACGTGCCGCTCAAATCGTCGCAAACGAGTTCGATCACATCCTGACAACTACCGTCCGGCAAGCAGCAGGCGCCTGGATCGCAAGGCCCGGGATAAGGATCGCACTCCGTGCCGTTGCCGGCATAAATGCCGTCTGGAAACCCCTCGCAAGCCTCTTGCGTCTGACTATCGAAACATCCGCCGGTACTACCGTTGCAGCACGCCCCGGTCAGCGTCGGGCAGGTAACTTCGTCGCATTTCTGGCCTTCAAAGAAGGTATATCCCGTATCCTGGCAGAGGTCCACGCTTACCCCGTCGCTGCAAACCCCATTTGGATCACAGCAGGCGCCGATGGCGCCGGGGCATTCGATGATGGCGCGAATCACGAAGTCGCCGGTGACCCCCAACGCACAGGAGTCCCACCATCCGAGCCCCTGGGCATCAATGGCGTTTTTGTCTGCCTGGCATCCGTCGGTATCGGTGCACACGCTCGGGCCTGAGGACGAGGGGGTGTTGAAGAACTTGAACGAGACGACAAAGACTTCCCCGTTGGTGACCGGCACACTCAGCGGCAAGGTCTGTTCCTCGTCCATCCACCGAAACTCGTTCAGCAAGCCATCGACCATCACCGGCCCCAAAAGGCTCGCATTGGCGTATGGCGGGTAGTCATTCTGCTTGACACCCCCCGGGGCTGGGAAGGTCCCCGCGGAGAAGATGGTGATGGATTCTTCGAGCGAATCTGCAGCGCCCCCGAACAGAGACTTCCAGAACACCTGAACAGCGACGATGGTGCCGTCGCAGGGCGATGTCAGCCACGCCGCGGCACTTTCACCAGCAACGAAGCCCGCTTGAATACTCATCGTTGCCCCGCCCGTGGCTGAATCATTCTGGACGGTGACTTCCTCGGCCTGCGCCGGGGTTACCATCATCAGGGCGGCCAACAGGCACCCGCCCATCGCGATCAATCGGACGTGGTTTCGCGGATTCACGGAAAACATGCTTCAAGCCTCCAACTTTTCTCAACTGGTTACCTTAATCCCCCGGCAGTGGACGGCAAACAAACCCGCCCCATGACCACATAAACTCGCCATCACGGCACCGCGGTCAGCCGCCCACCACGAGTCTGCTCGCGCAAACCCTTCAGTTAGTATAATGGCAGAAACGAAAGTTGTCAATGGGTGTGACCATATTCGGGTCCGGGGGGCAGGGCAATCGCATCTAAAATGGAAAATGGAAAATGGTTGTGGAGCAGATTCTACCCACCGCACGATGCCACAACGGCGGGTGGAACCCGCCCTACAACGATGATGCGCCGTTTTCCCCGTTTTTCACGCTCCATATTTTCACGCTTCCTTCTACGCGCTCCCATCTACGCGCTCCCCTTCGGGTCGCCGCTAAACGCTGTGGACTTGTCGCCGCTAAACATCCCCGCCCGCGTTACCACGATTTCTCAATTCATCACTGTCAACATGCTTACCTTTTGGGATGAACATGGCACTCAGTGAGTGCCCTTTCCGCCTTCCGTTGGCGGCCCCGGCAGTTTCTTCACCCCAACCTCCCCACCACGCCACGCCCGCCGGTTTGACCTTACGCGTCGGCGTGGGTGCGGCCGTCGGCCAAATCGACGCTCAGCGTGTCGTCGTCGAAGCGGACATCGACGACGCGCTCCCCGGGCTTAGGGGCCGAAGTAGTCATTCCAGGCCTCCAGGAACTCCGCAGCATGTTCCGCGACCATCCCTAGCCTGCCCAACGCTGACCCCCGCGTCAACGATCGCCCGGTTCAAATGTGACTCGATCGAACGCCCCCAAACCCCCTACGTGCGACTATAATACCCAGCGTGGAAGGTTGTGCAGGGTTGAATCCCAAACGACCGGTCCGGCCTTCCTTCCCGTCCAGGCGGGACGTTGCTACAATAGAGCCTGAGTCTTCCAAACTGAAGGGAGGATGGAACTCATGAGTAGCGGAACCCAGATCGAGCTTAGAGTGGATGGCCTGCGGGCCACGATCACCTTCCACACCGAGAATGGAATCAATGTGATGTCGCTGGCGGTGTTGAATCGTCTTGGTGAGGTCGTCGAGGAACTTGGGCGCCAGAAGGATGTGCGCTTCTGCGTGCTCAAGGCTATCGGCAAGGTGTTCATCGCCGGTGCGAACATCAAGGAGATGGCCGGCTACACGCCCGAGGATGCCCGGAACCTGTGTGTTCGGGGAAATGCGGTGATGGACGCGCTGGCGGGGTTGCCGTGCGTGACGGTGGCTGCGATCAATGGTGCGGCTTTGGGCGGTGGTTGTGAGATATCGTTGGCCTGCGACTTCCGCATCGCAGCCTCTTCCGCCAAAATCGGGTTGCCCGAGACGAACCTGGGTTTGATCCCCGGCTGGGGCGGGATCGGGCGGATGGCACGGGTGCTCGGTGTGCAGTCAGCCCGACGGCTGGTGTTTGGCGGTGTGCCGATATCCGCTCAACAGGCGTTGGAGTGCGGATTGGTGGATGAAGTGGTAGACTCGCCCGAGAACCTGGACCCGACGGTGGAGAAGCTGTTCAAGAGCCTGGTTCGCGGCGGGCCTCGGGCGATCGGATTGGCCAAGCGCGTCTTGCTGGGCGGCGATGAGCCGCAGGCGTTTGGCGAGTGCTTTGCAGGCGACGAATCCCGCGAGGGCATGGGCGCCTTCGTCGAGAAGCGGGCAGCCGCCTGGATGGAAGGATAAACGATGGGTGCGCACGGGGTAAAGCCGACAGGGCAAACAGCGGCGGTAGCAACAACAATGCCGGTTACACCGGATCGGGGCGAGGACGGTAAGCCGTTCGTGGGGCCTGAGGATTTGAAGGACTTCGATCCGGCGGTGTCCCTGGCGCAGCCGAGCGAATATCCCTTCACTCGCGGCATTCATCGCGAGATGTACCGCAAGCGGCTGTGGACCATGCGGCAGTTTGCCGGCTTCGGGAGCGCCCAGCAGACCAACGAGCGTTTCAAGTATCTGCTGGCTCACGGGCAGACCGGGCTTAGCACCGCCTTCGACCTGCCGACGCTGATGGGGCGGGATAGTGACGACCTCTTGTCACTTGGCGAGGTGGGACGTTGTGGGGTGGCAATTTCGTCACTGGACGACATGCGCCGCCTGTTCGACGGGATCGACCTGGGGCAGGTGAGCACGTCGATGACCATCAATGCCCCGGCGGCGATTCTGCTGGCGTTCTACATCGCGGTAGCCAAGGAGCAGGGCGTCCCCTTGGATCAGCTTCGCGGCACGTTGCAGAACGACATCCTTAAGGAGTTTCATTCGCAGAACGAATATGTGTTCCCACCGCCGCCCAGCGTGCGGCTGGTGATCGACACCATCGAGTATGGCACGCAATGCACGCCGCAGTGGAACACGGTTAGCATCAGCGGGTATCACATCCGCGAAGCCGGTGCAACGGCTGCCCAGGAGTTGGCCTTTACCCTGGCTGACGGGATGGCGTATGTCGAGGAGTCGATCAAGCGTGGGCTGGACGTGGACGCGGTGGCCAAGCGGCTGAGCTTCTTCTTCGACGTGCACAACGACTTCTTCGAGGAGATCGCAAAGTTCCGGGCTGCCCGACGCATCTGGGCCAAGGTCATGCGGCACAAGTACAAAGCCAAGAACGAACGCAGTTGGTGGCTTCGGACCCATGCCCAGACCGCGGGGGTCTCGCTGACCGAACAGCAGCCGATGAACAACGTTGTTCGGGTGGCTTACCAGGCGTTGGCGGCGGTGTTGGGCGGGACCCAGTCGCTGCATACCAACAGCTACGACGAGACCCTGGCATTGCCTTCCGAGAATGCGGTCAAGGTGGCGTTGCGCACCCAGCAGGTTCTGGCGTATGAGACGAATGTCACTCAAATCGTCGATCCGCTTGGCGGAAGCTACTTCATCGAGAAGCTGACCGACGAGATCGAAGCCAAAGCCGAAGCCATCTTCAAAGAGATCGACGCGATGGGCGGAGTGCTGCCAGCCATCGACCGCGGCTACTTCCGCCGGGCCATCGCCGAGAGCGCCTTGCAACAGGCCCGGGAGTACGAATCAGGCCAGGCGATTATGGTTGGCGTCAACAAGTTCCGCGAGGAGCAGGGAAAGCCGATCGAAATCCTCCAGGTCGATCAGGCCACCGAGGATGAACAGGTGGCGCGGTTGAAGGAACTGAAGAAGAATCGCGATGCCGCTCGCCACAAGGCGGCGTTGGAGAAGGTCCGCCAGTCCGCCGGTGACGGTGAGAACATGATGCCGTCGCTGATCGAAGCCGCCGAGGCCGACGCCACCGTGGGCGAAATGATGGCCACCATGCAAACCGTCTTCGGTTCCTATGACGGCGGACCGGAATGGTAAGGAAATGGAAAATTGAAAATTGAAAATTGAAAATGTGGCGCTCGCGACAGTTTGGGGATGTTTAGCGGCGACAAGTCCGTAGCGTTTAGCGGCGACCCGAAGGGGAGCGTGGAACGTGGAGCGCGTAGAAGGAAGCGCAAAAAACCGGGAATGGACAAGACGAGACCAACCGGGACTATTCATTAGCAAGCGAACCACTTATGAGTAAGCAACCATATCGTATTTTGTTGGCTAAGATCGGGCTCGACGGGCACGATCGTGGTGTCAAGGTGCTGGCGCGGTCGTTCCGCGATGCCGGGCACGACGTGATCTACACCGGCCTGTGGCAGACCGCCCAGGCGACCATGTGCGCCGCCATGCAGGAAGACGTGGACGTGGTCGGCGTCAGCCTGCTGTCCGCTGCACACATGACCATTATGCCCGAAGTGCTTAAGTGGCGCAAACAGTACGGCATCGAGCATGTGCCGGTGGTGCTCGGCGGCATCATCCCGGTGCAAGATTACGACGCGATGCGCAAAATGGGTGTCGCCGCGCTGTTCAATCCCGGCTCCAGCATTGAAGAGATTCTCAAGGAGTTTAGCCGCCTGGCGGCGGAGGCTTCGCACGGCACGCTCGAAGAGGTCCAAGCCGGTTATACCACCGGCGACCAGGTTGCCCTGGCCAAACTGATTACGCATATCCAGCGTGACACCGACGGCAATGGTTGGGCACCACCAGCCGGTGATGCCCTGGTGCTGGGGATCACCGGTTCACCCGGTGTGGGCAAAAGTTCCTTTATCGACAAGCTCGGGCGCGAGTTGCGTAGCCGCAACCTCCGGGTGGCGGTGGTTGCCGTCGATCCGTCGAGCCCGCTGACCGGCGGGGCTCTGTTGGGTGACCGCTTGCGTATGATGTCTGGCTCCCCGGACGAAAACTTTTTCATCCGCAGCCTCTCTTCAGGCACGGTCCTGGGTGGTCTGGGGCCTAAGGCGAAGGAAGTGGTGAGCCTGCTCAGCGGCTTTGGTTTTGATATTATTCTGCTCGAAACCGTGGGCGCGGGGCAGTCCGACGTTGCCGTCCGCGAGTTGGCCAGGCACACCCTGTTGCTGCTGATGCCCGATTCGGGCGACTCGATCCAGTTTTCCAAAGCCGGCCTGATGGAAATCGCCACGTGTTTCGTACTGAACAAGTGTGATCTGGAGGGGGCTGATCGCACCCTGGCTCATCTGGCAACCGCCGTCGGCGGCGATCGCCCGCTGTGGAAAGTCAGCACCCTACACAACGAAGGCATCGATAAGGTGGCTGATTGGGTTGTGGCTCAAAGGTAACGCTGGGTTGTAGGGCGGGTTTTACCCGCCTTCTTGGCTTCATCCCTGAACAATTGCAGTAGGATGAACACACGCACTCCGGCAACTGATCTGTCGATTACACCGGTGGATGATCTGAATCTGCCCACGCTGGAGGTCTACCGCCATCTCAAAGACCGCCGGCTGAAGTGTCGCCAAGGCCTGTTCATCGCCGAGGGGCAGGAGGTGGTTCGCCGTCTATTACGAAGCGGTTTTGAAGTCCACTCGCTGCTGGTGACCCGCGAGAAGCTCGAACGGTTGCGTCCGGACATCCCGCCGGGTGTCCCGGTTTACACCGCAAGCGTCAGACAGATGCAAGAGATTGCCGGGTTCGCCATCCATCGCGGTGCGGTGGCTTGCGGGCAGCGCCGGGAGAACCTCAGCCTTGAGGCGGCTATCAGCGCAGCCGCTGACGGGCGAATGGTGATGGTCATGGAGAACATCTGCGATGCCCAAAATGTCGGGCTGTTGATCCGCAATGCAGCCGCGTTTCGGGTTGGCCTGGTGGTGACCAGTTGCTGTTGCGACCCGTTTTATCGCCGGGCAGTCCGTGTCTCCATGGGCAACGTGTTCCGCATGCCAATCTATGACACCGACCATCTGATCGATGATTTGCTCATTCTGCGTGACCGCCTCAGCCTCACACTGGTGGCTGCGGAGTTGTCTGCGCAAGCGGTCCCCTTGCACGAGGTTCCCATCCCGCCGCGTGTCGCGTTGCTGTTTGGTGCGGAAGGCGGCGGGCTTTCGCCCGCGGTGCTGGAGGTTTGTGACCATCGCGTGGTCATACCGATGGACCCGGAGAGTGATTCGGTTAACGTTGCGGTGGCAGCGGGTATTTTTCTGCACACATTCGCTTCGCCTCCCCGGTGTGACGGCGGGTGGTAACCGTTCACACCGGGTGGCACGGACAAGAACCGCCGGCGAACAACGCTACGACATCACCGTGGAACGTTCGAGCGGTTCTTGTCCGTGGGAGCACGCGACGGCCTTCGCCACGGACAAGGATCGCCGCCGACATCTCGGCCTATTCGGAGCGTTTCTTCAAGGCGATCCTTGTCCGTGCCACCCCAGAGGGCGTGAACGGTTACGGCGGGTGGAACCCGCCCTACTCGACTTCAAGTGTGACTTTCGGCTCGCCGGTTTCGTCGTCGTAGAATGTTACGATCGACACCGTGGAGCCGCATGTGTATGTATAGCTGCCCCCCTCCCCATCCTGGGTGAACTGGTAGGGGCCAAAGGATGCCACTGCCTGGCTCCCGACCAGAGGGGCGGTGGCGACCACCGTCACCATGACCTCGATCGCCTCGGGGCAGGCGATTTCAAACTGAAGCTCGAAAGGCCCGACCGGGAAGCTGCCCGGCAACTTCTGGGTGATACCGTCCGCATAAGTCAGGTTGACCGCCACCTTGGCCGCCAACGATATGTTGGAGCTGATCACATCGGGCATCTGAACTCCGGCGGCAGCTTCCGCCTGGCTGCGAGTGATGGTGTTGGTGATCATCAGAGCGATCGATTCATCGAAATCGAAGTCCACGCCTTCGGGAGGCGTTATTTCGCTGAACACATCCCCGTCGGCGTCCGGCATGGAATCGAGTTGATTCAACACGCCGCCCCCCCCGCCTCCGCCGCTTGCGCCGCAACCAGTCAGACAACACATCCCAATCAGCATCAGAATTGAGCACAGGCTGCGAAACATGTGGAATCTCCTTCTGTTCTCCACGAATTCACACCATCCCCGTTGCAGAAGAAAGATCATCTGCAACCCGATGGCTCTATACATCGGCTATCTTAACACCGATTGTTAGTATCTGTAGGTCGGGTCCGCAGACCCGACTAAGGGAATACCGCTTGAAAGATGGTCTCGATTTCCTGACGGGCGGGTGCGAAGTCCTCAATCAGCCTGGAACCGTAGATGAACGCCATGTCTTCTCCGGCAAATGATGCAATGCGGTAATCGCGTCGTTGCTCGAGGGAGATCGGAGACATGAGTTGAGCCTTGGGTATGCGGCGGTTTTGCTCGTCGAAGGCGATGATCACGGTGGGCAGGAAAGGGTTTTGGCGGCTGTATCGGACCACCACGGCATAGCGCCCATCGACCAGGCGAAGTTTGGCTCCGATGGGGAACGGTTGGATCAGCTTGCAGAAGACCTTCATCAGCACCGGATCGTAGAAACGGCGATAAGGCCCCACGGTCATCTCCCACAACACCCGCGCGGGGGACTTGGCCTCTTTGTAGACGTGTTTGGCCGTCGCCGCGTCGAAGGCATCGGCGATGCGAACGATACGGGTGAAAATGTGCAGATCGTCACCGCTCAGGCCGATCGGATACCCGCTACCGTCGAGGTTCTCATGATGGGTCCGCACGACCATTTTGGTGGTGGGCGAAAAACTATCCGGAAGTGCCTCGGCTCCGCTGATCGGATGGTCGCGGATGGCTTGCCAGTCCTGCTTGGTCAACGGTTCATCCGTTTTGAACAGGTGCTGAAGTGGTAGCATGCCGATGTCGCAAAACATGGCTCCCACGCCCAGTGGGGTGATGTTCAAGTTGAAACCGGAATCGAGCGAATTCGCCGATGTGTGACGCAATCTCTCGGTGGCGATGTATTCCCGGACCGCTGCCCCGAGAATCATGCTCAAATAGAACACGTTGCCGGCATGCTCACTCAGGTAGCTGTCGCTGTCCAGCGAGCGGGAAAGCAGGGCAATCGACATGGGCTTGGCGTTGAGATACTCCATGACTTCCGTCACGGAGGTGTGCATGGTTTTGAAGTTCACGGTGGTCAGGGACGCCTGCCTGGAGAACCGCTCACTCACCTCGCTCATGGCCTGAGTGATCTTGGTTTGCGTGGTATGGGCTACTTCACGCTCGTAGGACTCATCCTCGAACTCGACAACCTGATCCACAATCGGGTCAGCCACCTGTAAGGTGAGCGTCGCGTGCTTTTGACGGAGAAGGTCCACGTCCGAGTAGGTCAGCACGCTTCCGCCGGCCAACATGACCCGCCCGTGCACCACGAGGTCAGCAGCCAAGCGCATTCCGGGCTGAAGTTCATGGCACTGCACCAACAAAGGCATGGATGATCTACTCCTGGCATAGGGACTGGGCACCCATGCCGCTCCCTTACGGTCGCGGTACTGATTGGTGGGTGGCCCATCGCTTTAGCGGTGGGGGACACGAATGGCCCGCCGATTCGCGTCCCCCACGGCTAAAGCCATGGGCCACCCAGCCACCCAGCCGGTTGGAAAGCTGCCGTGTTGATTTTGGTCTCTACGCCCTTGGATGGGCTTCGTCATAGGCTGCCTTGAGTCGCTGGGCTGTTATGTGGGTGTACACCTGGGTGGTCGAGATGGACTGGTGCCCCAGGAGTTCCTGCACGCTGCGCAGGTCCGCCCCGTTCTCAAGCATGTGAGTGGCGAAAGTATGCCGCAGAGTGTGCGGGCTTATGGTGGGGTCCATACCCGCCTGGGTGAGATACTTGTCGAGCTTGCGCCTTACGCTACGGGTGCTGAGGCGTTGCCCGTGCTTGTTGACGAACAAAGCCTCCTGATTGAACTCCGCGGAGCGCGGGTCGGCTTTGCGCATCTCCATATATTTGTTGATGGCAGCCAGAGCAGTTGGGCCGATGGGTGTCACCCGCTGCTTGCGCCCTTTTCCGCTGACTCGCAAGGACTGCCCCAGTGCGTCCACGTCGGCGATGTTGAGGTCAACCAGTTCACTAACGCGGATTCCGGTTGAATACATGACCTCGAGCATGGCCCGGTCGCGTGCCCCCAGCAGAGTGCCGCCATCGGGGGCCTGGAGCAATGTGTTGATCTGCTCCATGTCCAGAAATTTGGGCAGACGTTTTTCCTGCTTTGGGGTGCGGATAGTTGTCAGGGGGTTGGCTTGCACGTATCCGCGGCGGAGGCAGAACTTGTAGAAGCTTCGCAAGGTTGCCAGTTTGCGAGCGATGGTGGACTTGGAGTAATCCATCTTGCCCAGGTGTGCCAGGTAGGCGCGAACCTGCTCGGTATCCATCGCGATCAATTTCTGCTTTATATCGGTGGACACCGCCACGGTGGCGTTTGCCGCGTGCTCGTCACGGTATCCGCCGGGGTATGCCGACGGTGCCCCACCTGCTTCACCAGTCGAGAGCGGCCCGGCAACCCTCGAACCCGCTTCACCGCTGAGGTGCTCGCAGAATTGCCTGAGGTCCGCCGCGTAGCACTTGGCTGTATGAGGCGAGAAGTGACGCTCGAAGTTCAGGTAATTCAGAAACTCGCTAATCAATGGTATTTCGATCATGATCGCAAACTATTCTCGGCGAATACCCTATTTTTTACTTGGCCGGGTCATCGACCAAGTGGCGCCTTGACGCCTGCCCCGCTTCCTTACGTGACGATCTGATCGAGCTCCATCTCAAGCCGCCGGCCCATCTGATAGGACAGCACCGCGGCGTCGAACCAGTCAAACTGGCAAGTGCTATCGTTGGCCATACGCGAGAATGAATCAATCACCTCTGCCTCACGTCCCGCTTCGTAGCGAAAGATGAATCGCTCCGATCCTTTGGCTAACGATAAGTGTCTGATCACGTTCATCGTACTTCATCTAGCGGAAAGTTTTGACCGCGACTTCCGTACAATCGCAGCTTGAAGCTAACTGCTCAATGATTGCATGGCAACAGAACCGCAAGTAATGTCGTTGGCTTGCCAGATATTTTTTCCATCTCATCGGTTCCATGCCTTCCTGGCGACACGCGGCGTAGGCCTTCACTTCGTTGACGACGTACTGGTGTGCGGCGTCAAAGACTCGCTCTGCCTGACTGAGCGGTGTGGTGGCGGGCACACGCGGAGACAAGGCAAAAGGTTTCGCTTGTCGCCCGACAAGTATCGGATCGAGGCTCCCGAGGGAATCCGCGCGCCGAAAACCGTACAGTTGAGCGGCGATTCCCACGATTGGTGGATCATATGGGTCATACTCTGTCACCGCAAAAACCAGGATCGCGTCGGCCCCCAAATCCTGGACAACTTCCAAGGCATGGGCCGGCGATCCAATCTCCTGGCGTCCCTGGCGCGCCAGCACTGCCAACACGCGACTCACCGGAATAACATTCACTCCCTCCAGATAGCTCAGTTCGCCGGCCATCAGGTCCGCGACCGAGCTGGGGTCGAAATCGTTGCCCCCGCTGAAATTCAACGCAGGGGCCACCGCGATAACCATCGCACCCAAAGTCTGGTTGGGGATCGACACTCGCTCAATGGTCTGGGGTGTGCAACCCGATCCCCCAACCACAAGCACTCCCCACACCCACACCGGCCCGAACAACCAAATCGACCGTTTCATGATTTTCCGGATCATCCTTGACCCCATTTTTTCTGCTCGACCACAGGGCGGTGCAACTCGGCGGAGACTCACGGGAATGAGACTCACTACGCAAGCCTTCTCCCCATTAGTTTTTCGTCCACTCTGCCCTCAGACTTCCGTTGCACTCTCCACAAAACCGGGTTATCCGGGCATATCCACCGTGGTCTCCTCGTTGGGGACCGGCGGGCCTTCCTCCCAGTGGCGGGTCAGCGATCCGCTCGGGGCCGAGATTGCCTGTGGGAGCGTCGGCGGCATGATCGACCAGACATTCTCATGTCCACTGCGGGTGCTGGTGAAGAACACCCGTCCCTGCGGCGACCAGACCGGCCCGAAATTGCGGCTATGCCCGTCCGTAAGCCGGACGCGACCGGTTCCGTCAATGTTCACAATCCAAACGTCCGAGGTGTCCTCAGACGTGGCATAATCGGCATCGGGCGGAGGGGTGGAAGCCACCGCACAAAAGGCGATCCTGCTGCCATCGGAACTCCAGGTCGGCGCTATGGCTGCGAAGTCTGCACTGAAGACGATCTCGGTGGGATAACGCGGCTCGCCATCCAACAGCTCGAGTGTCCAGATGCTGAACCACCGACTCCCACGCTCGCGGGCCCGCTGATAAACGATCAGGTTGTCGACGGGAGACCACTCGGGAAAAACCCCATAGCCTATAAAACGCTTGGTGGCACCGGCCTTGGCGTCAGCCACCCATAGCTCCCATTGCCCACCACCGGGTGAGAGACTGCAAAACACCAGCCGCTGCCCGTCAGGCGACCAACTCGGATGCACCTCGTCGGCAGGCCCTTGGGTCACCTGGACGGGTTGCTGCCCGTCGATGCCCACGATCCAGATGTCCCAGTTCGCGGCACGATTGCTGGCAAAAGCCACTCGCGTCCCATCAGGGCTGAACTGCGGGTGAATGTCCGATGACGGATCGGAGGTCAACTGCGTGACAGCGGTGCCCAGTACCCCTTTGATGTACAGGTCCGGGTTGGGCGTATGGCGTGTGGAGCAGAACAGCATCCGCTCGCCGCCGGCATTGAGGTCCGGGTCATAGTCAGCCCCCTCCTCCACAAAGGTGTGCCGCAGCAGCGATGCCGACGCTCGGCTATAGTAGGGTATCCCCCCATGGCCTGGAAGCTCGCCAAAGTGAGTCACTTGCCGATCCCGCGAAACCGCCAACTCCGGTTGGGGTGGTGGTGGTGGCGGTGCCTGCGACGCCGTCAGCACCGGGTCAGCCGCCGGCTCCTGGCAAGCCGGAAGAAGAAACCCACCAAGCAAAACGATAGCCGCAATACCGCCAACTCTGATTATCGGGCCAATCATCGAACCGCCCTCTATCTTTTCTGACCGGTCGGACTTCCCACAGGGAGGATATTCCGCTTTTCTGTCTAGTCGATAACAGATCGGGAAGTTTCTCCTGGCAGTTTGCTTTGAGGACAGGAACATATCGGTTTTCCGCCCCAACAAATCGTCCGATAACCGGATGATTTATCGTCTAAATCCACACCTGCCCTCAACTATCGGACCGCGCGATTCTTGCGCCCGAAGATCAGTAGGGCGGGTTCCACCCGCCGCACTATGCCACAAAGGCGGGTAGAACCCGCCCTACAACTGCGCTACGAATTTATCGACATGGGCGCTTGGATTCGTGTCCCCCACGGCTAAAGCCATGGGCCACCCAGTTGCTCTCGCGCGCTCGCGGTATTGAAGGGTTAGTGGTGAAGATGCGATAATGGACCTGTTCTGTTCTTGCGTATACCCTACAGGTGGTTTTCTTGGGAGTGAAACGATGTCAGACCAAACCGAGACGATTCCATTCGATGATTTCACGAAGATCAAGATGCGCGTGGGCAAGATCATCGAAGCCAATGACCACCCCAACGCGGATAAACTGCTGGTGTTAAAAGTCGATCTGGGCGACGAACAGCGTCAGCTCTGCGCCGGGCTCAAAGGCTACTACCAACCGGAAGACCTCGTGGGCACCAATATCATCGTCGTCACCAATCTCGCACCGCGAACCATGCGTGGTGTGCAAAGCCAGGGCATGCTGTTGGCAGCCTGCACCACGGACTATTCGCAAGTGATCCTGCTGACCACCCGCGAGCCGATCGCACCAGGAAGTTCGGTAAGTTAGGGGTGGGCGGATATTCCTCGTGGAAACACCACGCCGGCAAATAATGTAGGGCGGGTTCCACCCGCCGCAGCATTCAAAATCCAGAGCGTAAGCAACGGGGCAACCAGGAAGGCGGGTGGAACCCGCCCTACGAGTTTACATGCCATGCCCCCGGGGATTGCCGCCGTCAGCCGGCGATGGAGATGTCGAATGTTGTCAGGTGGGCACCATCGGCGTCGGCAACCGCTCTGATTCCGGCTGGCACAGCGGGCATGATCCGCCCGACGGATACCACTTCGGCATTGGCGGCATCGGCGAGGGGGACTTCCATGTTGCCGACAGCCCCAATGGCGGCACCCAACGCAGCGGCACCCAACGCGGCGAAACATTGCCCGACCCAGTGCTCGATTACGACGGCTCCCGGCAGCCTCACCCCGGCAACAGACACCAGGTGATCATCGGCTTCATGCGGCGTTGGGCCATCCGCACCAGTCTGGCGATAGCCGGTTACGGTGGCCAACGGTTTGGCTCCACGGCGTCTGGCGTGCTCCGCTCGCTCCAACACGAACAGAACCGCCCCTTCGCTGAGCAACACCCCCGGCCTGGACAAACCACAGGCCAGTTCCTCCGAAAAGCAGTCGGTCCCACCGGCAAAGACTACGTCGGCTGCACCGGAGTTCAGCAGGTGACATCCCTCGATAAGGGCGTCGAGCCCGGAGGCAACCCCGCTGGACAGGGTGATGTTAGGCCCGCGAATCTCGTAGCTGCGGGCCAACGCCCCGGCGATATAATTGCCCACAGTTTGCGGGAAATGCAGGGGGCTGACAAAACGCACCGTCTGCCGGCGAACCTCGTCGGCAAAATCGATCATGCCGATCTGGCCAGCCAGCCCACAGCCCAATGCCAGACCGAGACGCTCGGGCACCACCGAATCCGGCATAATCCCCGCCTCGCGGCGAGCGTGCTCGAACGCAACGGCTGTCACCCACGCCCCTTTGACGCCCCGGAGTTCCTTGGCAAGATCGGGATAATCCGCCAGCCGATCCTCGGGGATTGCCCAGTAGTTCCGGTCCGCGGCGAGTTGGTGCCGGGTTTCCCCGGCGGCTGCCAACACCGTGGGGATCGTTCCGATTGCGAACGGTGTCACCCACCCACACCCGGTCAAAACCACTGCGTCGCTTGCAGAGTCGGTCATATGTACGCCCAACACCTTTCAGCACGGACAAGGCCCGCCACGAGCGTCTCCAGGCACTTCGTGGCATGGTCCGGAGGGCGGGCCTTGTCCGTGCCACCCGTCGAAACCTACCCCCTGGCGGGGGGAAAGACCATTCCACATGACCATAAATCACTCATCGGCTCTTGTTTGTCAAGCAACGAGATGGTAAAAGCGAGGCTCTGATCGTGGCTGATTCAAGGCCCGCCGGCGTAGCCGGGCAGGTAAGGGTGGTGTGTCGCCTGGGCTGGGGCATACATCACGCGAGTGGATACGGTGTTTCGTTTAAGGGAGGTATGCTCATGAACATGTTGCGAAGGATTGCGATTGTAGGTGTTTTGGGAGTGGCGTTGCTGGCATCGGGGTGTGCGACGGCCAAGGTGGACTTCACCAGCATCAAGTGCCCACCACGCGCGGCTGAGTTGGATGCCTACAGTGTGTTTGTTGGGGATTGGAACTGGAAGGCGGAGTTGGTCAACGCCGAGGATGCGGACAAGCAGTGGACCGGCACTGCCTCGTGGAAGTGGATCCTGGACAACCGCTGTTTACACGGCGAGATGTCCGCCAAGAGTGCCAACGCCGGTTTCAACGCTGCGGGCATCTGGAGCTGGCATCCCAAAGCCAAAAAGTACATCTGGTGGATGTTCAACAATTGGGGCTATCCGCAGCAGGGAACCGCCAAGTACAACGAGCAAGAGAAATGCTGGAAGATGCCCTTCACCAGCGTGGGGCTTGACGGAACCACCAGTTATGGGTTGTACACTCTGAATGTTGTGGGCAAAAACTCCATCGACTGGACCTTGCAAGAGTGGGCTGATGCCATGCACATGGTCCTCAAGATGGAGATGAAGGGCACTTACACGCGGAAGTAGGGCGCAGGCCAAGCTCACTAGGATTCCGAGGCCGAAGCGCAAACGAGGGAACCGTAGGGCGGGTTCCACCCG
>JAGLWJ010000270.1 GCA_023133475.1 Phycisphaerae bacterium
TCGCAGGCCCGCGGCACGGCGGACGACCGTAGCGATGTGGATCTGCTGGTCATTTGTCAGGTAGAGGGCGACCGGGGGGATCTTGCGCTAGCGATGGATCGAGCCCTTCGCGGCCTGGGCTTGGCTCGCGACATCGTGGTCCTGACGCCGGAGGAGTTCGAGATGGATCGTCACATACCGGGCACAATCGCGCGCCCGGCGTGGCAGGAAGGCAAGGTCCTGTATGACAGCGCCGCCTGAGCGAATCCTGCAAAAAGTCCGCCAGTGGGCAGCCTATGGCGACGAAGACATTTGTCTGGCCCAGCAGGCCGTCGCCATCGGGCTTCGAGTCCGCGATGCGGCCAAGAAGGCTCTCGACGACGAAGGAGTCACGCTGTAGCGCTGCTGGTCGGGCAGTGCCCCGACGCTGATAGCTGGTGGCTGGACGAGCGTTCACGTTCGTCCCGAAGGAGGCGATTGGAGATGACTCGCGGATTCCCGATCCCCGTTTTCAGCCTTGGTGCAGGGGCGTGATAATCGAGGTATAATGCGGATATGCAGGAGCTTCGCGTCTACATTGAGACATCCGTCTGGTCGCACGTGTTCCACGATGATACGCCGGACTTCCAGCGGGCCACGATCGAGTTCTTGAACCAGGCAAGGGAGCGGGTCTTTGCGCCTTACATAAGCATCGTCGTTCTCGATGAAGTGGCTCGTGCGAACCCGAAACGGCGTGAGGGCCTGCTGGGCGAAATAGCCGCCATTCGGCCGACGCTGCTTCGCGGATCGGTGGAGGCCGACGCCCTGGCCCGTCGATATGTCGAGGCTGGTGTTCTTCCGCCGGCGGATGAAGTGGATGCCCTGCACGTCGCCATTGCCACCGTTTACGAGATGGACGTGCTGGCCAGTTGGAACCAACGGCATCTTGCGAACATCCGGCGCCGGGACCTGTTCAACAGCGTCAATCGCGTGGCGGGCTATCGCAAGATGCTGGAGATCGCCAATCCGCTTGAGGTGTTGTATGAATGAGACTGAAGCTGTCAAGGAAGCTCGCCGCTGGCGCCGGGAGGTGTACGACCGCACCCGAAACCTCACGCCGCCCCAGCGCCGCGCGCGTGAAGACGATCTGCTCCGTGCCGCTCGGGAGGCCGGCGTGGAGTTCGAGGAGGTAATCGACGCGGACGCCGTGCCTTCACGGACGAGCGCTCGACCACGCGCCGGGAACAGGTGACTATCTAGAGGGGCCTCATCCCGGGTCTCTACACGCTGATGGCTGATAGCTGACAGCTAGTAACTGATAACTGGACGAGCGTTCACGTTCGTCCCGGCTGACCTCTGCATTTCAAGATGGAGGCGATCAGAGATGACTTGGATTGCTCGAAACACGACACCACGGGCAGCAACGGGGTCAGCGGGGAATGCTCACGCTTGTCGTGAGCATATCGACAGCGCGAAGCGAGAACATGGCCATGCAAGCGTGGACCATGCCACCCGCCGTGAACCCAATGTTTGCGTTCTCGTTCGTATTCTTAGCCTCCGGAGGAGGCGACGGAATATAGCCCAGGGTGAGCGCAGCGAGCCCTGGGTAAACTGTCCCTCCCGCCCCAAGCCCCCGTTAGGGGGCGACGGATCGCCTGGCTCACTGCGGATTCCATCGCCCCCCTCCGGGGGCTTGGGTTGCACGAAACGCCAACCCAGGGTTCGCTTCGCTTCACCCTGGGCTATATTCCGATGCCCCCTCTGGGGGCTGAGAATGCGTCATCGTGTTCATGAACACGGGTCCTCAGGTTCACGGCTGGGGGTGGCTCAGGGCTTTAGCCCTGGGGAACACGAATCGCGTCAGGATTCGCGTCCCCCACCGCTAAAGCGGTGGGCCACCTGCCGCAAGAGGTAATCGACTATGAAGACCAAGACGTTTGACTGTGTGGAAATGAAGCGACGCGGCGCTGCCAGGGTTCAGCAGGCCATCGCCGGGATAACGCCGCAGCAGGAGTTGGAATACTGGCGGAACCAGACCGAGCAGTTGCGCCGACGCCAGCGGGAAATCCAGTCCGCCAAGCGCCCCGCCCGTCCCGAGGGGACGCCGTAGGGATGACTCCGGTAACAGATTCTGCTACAATCATGCTTGCTATGCTCATCCGGCAGTTTCGGCGGTGATTGTGGAGGTATCGTGATGGTAGCTCAGCAGGTCCTGGAGGAAGTCACGCGGCGGCTGGTGGAGGGCTTTCACCCGGGTCGGATCATCCTTTTCGGCTCGCAGGCCCGCGGCACGGCGGACGCCCGCAGCGATGTTGATCTGCTGGTCATCTGTCCGGTAAGCGGCAGCCGGCGGGAATTGATGGTGGCGATGGACCGGGCACTCAAGGGCCTTGGCATCGCCCGAGATATCGTCGTCCTGACGCCGGAGGAGTTCGAGATAGATTGCCACATACCGGGTACGATCGCCCGGCCGGCGTGGCAGGAAGGCAAGGTGCTGTATGACAGTGCCGCCTGAGCAGATCGTCCGGAAGGTTCGGGCCTGGATGGCGCATGGCGACGAGGATTTGCGTGTCGCGCGGCACATTTTGACCCTGCCCGATAAATGTCCCTACCGCCTGGCGGCGTACCACGGCCAACAGTGCGCCGAGAAGTACCTCAAGGCCCACCTGGTATTCCGCGGAGTTGACTTCCCCTTCACGCACAACATCGCCCGCTTGCTTGAACTGTGTTCCGAGCGGTCGGATTGGGCTGCGGGGCTCAAGGATGCCGAAGAGCTGACGCCCTTTGCCATCTCCGCCCGTTACCCCGGCGATGACGAACCGGTCAGCGAGGCGGAAGCACGCCGAGCGGTGGACATCGCCGCACGCGTGCGGGAGGCCGTGCGGGAGGCTCTTGTCAACGAGGGTATTACGCTGAAAGCTGACGGCTGATAGC
>JAGLWJ010000271.1 GCA_023133475.1 Phycisphaerae bacterium
GTCGCTCCCTTACGGTCGCGGCACTGATCGAATTTTTCTCTTGCAATACGCCCATGTTTGGTGTATGTTAGGGTTGAGGCGTGGGCAGACCACCCACGCGGCGCGGGCAAGGAACAGGAGCCTCCCACCTGCCGGGCGGCGGTGGCGAGGTGACCGATCGACGGGGCGGGTCGATCGGCGACGAATGGGGTGAAATTCGCAGGCTCCAGGCAGCAGGGCGGCATGTCTGCCCTGGGCAAAGCCGGGCTACGCCGTCAACCAATGGGGTGAGATTCCATGATTGCCAAACACACGCCGCAACGCATGATCACGGCTCAACAGGAGACCCTCGAGAAGAATCTCGGGCTCGTAGTGACACAGATCAGACGGGTTCTGAGTAAGGCTGTCCCGCCCAGCCGAGTGCAGGACTATTGGGACGAGCTTTTTCAGGAGGGCTGTCTGGGGCTGATCCAGGCGGTGCAAAACTATGATGCCGACAGCGGCATGTCCTTGGCCACCTACGCCATACCGCGCATTCATTATGCCGCGTGGCGGGCGTTGCAGCGTTGCCACGAGACCATCCGGCTGCCGGAACGACACAGCCGTCGCAAAACCAGATCACCGAACAATCCCGATCTTCCCCCTGGGCGTAGCCCCTACCGTCGGCCGAAACCGGCAGGCTCGGATAATCCGCCATCCGGGCCGCTCGCTAAAAGACGTGCCCGGGCGGCAAGACCACGCGGTTCCGCAAAGTCTGAGGCAAACCCTCAGCAAAAGTTCGACAGCCGCACGCCGCAGGTGCGCTCGTGGACTCCGGAGGAGATGAACTCCATTGCGGACAAGTCCAACCCATGGACGGTCCCGGATAGATGTTCTTCGGGAGAGAGCGGTGGCGGGTTTGTGACCATTGGCGAGATGCTCCGGCAAAAGCTCGAATCCGCGGTGACGGAGGCGATCCAGCGCATCAATGCCTCGAGCAAGTCGCGGCACAACCGTGGAAAGCTGGCTCGTATGTTGGCGGATCAACGTTTGCTGGTTCCGGATGCAAGGTTCCAGGCCCCCCTCCGCCAGATCGCACAGGAGACGGGATCGTCCTACGGGCGTGTGGCGGCATGTGAGGTTTTGCTCGTGGCGGAGGTGCGCCGGGCTCTCTCTGCCGACGCCGAGTTTGAGTTATTGCACCAGGCAAGCAAACGTCATCAGGAATGCATGGCGACGGCAATCGACGAAGAACTGCGTGATGCCCTACGCCGGTGTGCAACAAACCGCATTGTCGGCGGTTTTGCAGCATCACCACGTGGGCACCGCGCGGACGTTCTGCTGACCGTGTTGGAAAAGGGCGGGGTTGACCTCGAGGCCTTACTGCGAGACCGCACCAAGGGCTTGACGGACGACGACCGGGCCTGCCTGCTGTCAAAGATGCCCCGGGGCGAGACGCTTGCACCCCATTCTTTGTGTAAGCATGGGGCCGACAAATGAAGTAGGGCGGGTTTCACCCGCCGTAAACATTCAGTAAACCGGTGTTCCGGCACAATGTCATCCAAATTTGTAGCGCAGGCGTGCTCTGTCGCGATTGATTCGATG
>JAGLWJ010000272.1 GCA_023133475.1 Phycisphaerae bacterium
AAACCCACGCTATTCCGCATACGGGCGGGTGGCATGGTCCACGTTTACGTGGCCATGCAGAGGGCCGGTTGCCCCGGGCATCCGCTGTCCTAATCCTCTTTGCGTCGCGTGCCCTCGTACAGCTCGTACTTGAGCAGCCGGCAGTCGATCTTCGCGTTGAAGAACTCCATGCGGCGGCTCGCCCGAAGCCCGACCTTCTTCGCGAGTTCGAGGTTCCCCGTGAAGATGTAACCGGTCCACCCCGGGCACCGCTGCTTGAAGAAATCACCCATGCGCTTGTAGGTCTTCTCAAGTTCCGCGAGTAGGCCGAGTCGCTCGCCGTACTCGGGGTTGATGACGACGATCCCCTTTTCGGGCGGGATCGGTGTTTCCGCGAAATCGCACACGTCGAACCGGATCATGTGGTGCACGCCGGCGGTCTCGGCGTTCTTTCTGGCTGCCCGTATCGCGCCCGCATCGATATCGGTGGCGATGATGGGGGCGATCGTGCCTTTGTTGCGGATCTTCCTGGCGATTCGGCGCATCGACTGCCAGGTGTCGGAATCGAAACCCTTGCGGTGCATGAACCCGAAGTTATCTCGAAGCAGCCCGGGCGGGCGCCCCGAGGCGATCAGCGCCGCCTCGATGGCGAGCGTGCCGCTCCCGCACATCGGGTTGACCAGCGGCACGGACCCGTCATACCCCGTCGCAAGGATGACACCCGCCGCCAACGTTTCCTGCATCGGCGCTTTGTGCGGCATCTTGCGGTAGTTTCGATCCGCGAGTTTTCGCCCAGAGGTGTTGAGGAAAAGCCGGGCATCGTCCCCATTCCAATAGAGATGGACGACGAAGTTCTCCCGCAGCGGCCCGGAGTTCGGCCGAGCACCGATCACCGACGCCACGCGGTCCACGATGGCGTCCTTGACCTTGAGGCTTGCGAACCGCCAATCATTGATGGTTGGCGTGTTCACGCTTGAGACCACACTGAGGTACTCATCGGGTGAGATCATCTCCTCCCACCGCAGCGCGCGCACATGCCCGTACAGCTCGTCCGGATCGGCGCAGGTGAATGTATCGATCAGGACGAGCACGTTGAACGCGGTACGCAGAAAGAGATTCAATCGCATGGCGTCATGCATGCCGGCTGTGATCTCCAGGCCGGTCGGCCGAGAAGAATCGATCGTGTAACCAAGCTCCTCGACCTCGCGCCGAAGGTAGTCGACCAGGCCGGGGGCACAGGTGATGCGAATCGCTTGCGGTTCATGAAAGTCAGTCATCGCCGTAGAAGATACTCGTTCGCCGGCGCCCCGGAAAGCCCCTCGACCGCGCTGCGGGGTTCCTGTACGATGCGGGGGATGTCTGGATTCTTCGCTGGTACACCGCTGGAACGGCCGGTTTCCTGCCATGTTTGTGAGAAACCGCTGGATCAGTGCACCTGCCCCCGCAGTGCTGATGGGGACGTGCGGCTGCCCAAGGACCAGCCCGTCCGCATCCGCCGCGAGAAACGCCGAAAGGGCAAGATCGTGACTGTCGTGGATGGTCTGGACCCTTCGGCGTCCGACCTGGGCGCGATTCTGCGGCAGCTCAAGTCGGCCTGCGCAGCCGGCGGGACGGTGACCGGGGGTGTCCTCGAGATTCAGGGCGATCACACGAAGCGCGTGGTGGCAATCCTCGAGGGCTTGGGATACCCCGCCAAGAGAAGCGGCGGGTAACCACACCCCGTCGCACCAACTTGGCCCGAACCGGTGTCAAGTCCTGATCTAAAGTTGT
>JAGLWJ010000273.1 GCA_023133475.1 Phycisphaerae bacterium
GGGTGGCATGGTCCACGCTTGCGTGGCCATGCAGAAGGCAGATGACGTGATGGAAAGACCAAATGTGCCAGGGTTGCCCAGGATATCCTCACGCAATCCATGCCCACGCAAGCGTGGGCATGGCACCCGGCATAACATGCGGAACTTTGGTTTCCTGCCCGTGCTGGGCGTTGAAAGCTCGGTGGGCGCTGCGTGACAGGCCACCCGCCATGTTACGTTCATCCAGGGAAGTTTGAGCGTGACGGTTTTCAGTCGGGTTTTTCCCCTCATTTTGTCACCTCACGGCCGTTCCACATAACGCGATGTTCACCGGCGAGGCCCCTCCGGGGCCGAGTCCGGTGGAACGGCTTGTTATGCGGCTGTGACGTCGACGTACTCGATTTCAGAGCTGGGGGCGGGGACCGATTCGCCGCCAGCCTTGAGCCCCTCGAGGTGGATCTCGATGGCCTCCCTGATGAGTCGGACGACCTCATTCCTCGATTCGCCTGCGGCTGCGCAACCAAGCAGGTCAGGGACCCAGGCTCCCCAGCTTGTCGGCCCCTTCTCGATTACGACCATGTATCTCATCGCATTGCCCTTTACTTCAGCCCCGCCTGTTTCAGAATGCTGTTCAGGGTGCCCGGCGGCACGTCCACGCCGGGCTTGCCCGCTACCGTGACTATACCAGTTTTCGCCGGGTGCCTGAACTGGCGGTGACTCCCCGTGGTACGAACGTTTATCCAACCGTCGGCTTCAATTAGCTTAATAACTTCCCTGACTTTCATGCGCCCTCATGTGAATTCGGGCGTTATTTCAGCCGCATAACGCTCGGGGTAAGCTGCCGGCTGGGCGTGGCGCGACGTGTGTGTAAGCACGCGGCGTGACGCGCCCAAGCGGTCCGCTTGACCGCGTTGTTATGCCTCCATTTGCTGCACTTGAACAATTATACCACATTCCCATCTTCACCGCACGTCGACCAACCACCGCCAAGTCGCGTCCGCCAGCCAGATAGGGCGCTTCGAGACAGAGATTCTGACGGCCAGGAAAAACCTGAAGGCACTGATAAACCTGCCGGGGAAGTGGCGGGTGGCGGGTGGCATGGTCCACGTTTACGTGGCCATGCAGAGGGCAGATGACGTGATGGAAAGACCAAACGTGCCAGGGTTGCCCAGGATATCCTCACGCAATTCATGCCCACGCAAGCGTGGGCATGGCACCCAGCATGGCACCCAACGCTGTGAACCTGACGTGGCGGGTGGAACCCGCCCTACCTCGGCAGGAACCGCAGATATGGGGCGATGCGTGCGGTGGTCTTAGGCCCAATCCCCTTGATTACTTGTAGATCGTGTGCATGGCGGAAAACCACCATCTCGGGATTGTCGGTTTCCCTACGGGTTTGGGCGCGGTAGCTCACGATGGCTTTTGCCCGCGTCTCGCCGATGCCCGGGAGGCTGGTCAACTCCCACCACGGAGCAGTGTTGGGGTCCAATTGCCCACGGCGTGCGTGGCTGCCATCTGCTCCGCCAGTCAGTTCATTGACGGGCACAGTGTAGGCATGGCGGACGACAGCCACCGCCCCAACCGGCAGCAACGCAAACGCGGCAAGGAGATGCAGCCGGTAAACCCGCTGAGCCGTCTTGTATCGCTGGAGCTTGGGCATTGGAAAAGCTATCAGCTATCAGCTAGAGACGCGGTGCGGTGGAATGCGCAATATCTTCTCGACACAAGTGTTATGCTCCAATACCCCGTCACGCTTCGCCACCGGAAAACTGAAAGCTGATAGCTGATAGCTCCTACCGCGCCAGCTTGGAAGACGCATTGGCTCCCCGCGTGATGTTGTTCCTCAACTCGACCATGCGTTCAAAAGCCGGCTTGGCTGACAGGTCGGCCCGCAGAAGCCCGCCACCGGGCAAATAGTGAAGGCCCTGGTCGCTCAAGTCCCGCCAAGTCACCGTCTCCACAAACGGCTTGCTGAGGGCAATCTCACAAAAGCCCTTGAGCCAATCAGCCTGAACAGATTCGTCCCACGGGCTACGCCAGACCCCCCCGGCAGTCGGTGACATCTGCCCTTTCCAGGCGTCGTCAGGCTTCCCAGTGCTGGTAGAGGGCACCTGAGTGGCGGTGATGTGGAGCGGCTTGCCCAACAACGCAAAACGGTCGAGCATCGCCGAAATCTGGAACAGGTCGCGGACATACATGCCGTCCTGCCCCATCCCGAAATACAAGTGCAACCCGAAGGCGTCGAAGCTGATACCACTCTGAACCACCACATCAGCATAAAGCAGTGGAGGGATGGTCTGCTGGTCCCTGGCATAGTACTCGCCCCAGGGAGACACAAGATCAACAATGACAGTGGCTTGTGGAGCCAATTGCCGGGTGATGGCTGCCGACATCCGCGTCAGCTCCATCAGTTGCTCATAGCTGAATGCAAAACAGCGGGTGGCATGAATGCCGCTGATCACGTCCCAGACCTGGATGAAGTTGCCGTAACGATTCACCACCCGGCGGATGTGGTCGTAGATAAGGTTGCGGATCGTCTCGAAATCGTGTTCCCAAATGTACAGCCAATCGGGGATGCAATTCTCATCACGGAAACAAACCAGACCGGATCCTTTAATCGGAATCCGATGCTTAGCCAGCCATTCCACACACTTGTCCAGCGGCTTCCAGTTGAACTCCTGCTCGTTGGGCTCGATCAGCTTCCAGGGAAGCGGCAGAACGGCGAAATCAAAAGCCGAAGCCAGCCGCTTGAACACCGCCTCGTTGGGATTGCGTGGGTTGACCGCGCAACCGAACACCCGCCGAGTGAACCCGCCGACGTGACGACGTCGATCCAACAAAACCGCGGCGTTGTCCAGGGCAACGTGTTCGCCAAGCTCCACGCTGCACTCCAGCCCCGCCTGGGCGATGGCAGCCGCTTTGATCGGTTCGTCCGCCTTGAAAGACTCGATAAGCGCATCGCGGCACTGGGCCAACCGGCGATCCTGCTCCGCAGTGAACTCCCAGTCCGCCAGACCCCACTCCTCACGCTTTTGCAAGAGGTGCATCAGCCGACCACGGAGCAATTCCACCTCCAGAACATACGGCTTGTCGCGCTCTTGCAGGCGAGTGGTTTGCAGAAGAACCTTACCGGACTTGCCCACCGACCACAGGATCGCCAGAGCAGCCGGCTCGGGCGCCCGCTTCCGACACATAACTTGGCCTTTGCGAAGCTCGATATCGGCGCGCAAGGGAACCCCATCGCTACCAAACAGGTAAGCACCGGATAAATCCACCTTGTCGGCTACCGCGCCGCCGGGAAAAACAGAAAAACGCAACATGGGAGGCCTTTGGGTATAAAGAGTTATGATAAATTATAAAGACCGTTACGCAGAACGCACACTGGCAGTAAGCCCAGGCCTCGCAATGTGCCCTTCCCAACAATTCCACACGGGCGATCAACCAATACTCATTATCGTGGTTTTCCAAAACCGCGTCGAGTCGCAATTTGTACATTTTTGTAGAATGGGGAAAATGGGAAATGAAAAATTGAAAATTGAAAATGAAAAATGGTTGTAGAGTGGATTCTACCCACCGCACGATGCCACAGCGGCGGGTGAAACCCGCCCTACAGCGGATTGTCGCTGCTAACCCGGACTTTTCATGAACGCAGAGACGCAGAGACGCAGAGAAGAAGGAAGTGCATCCAACGACAATGTCTCACATCCCCCCGTTTTCCATTTTTAATTTTCCATTTTCCATTTTCTCCAGATGCGGTTGCCCTGCCTCGTTGCCTTGTTGCCGCGGGCTATCTATAATCGCGGTCGGCAGGGCCGCAAAAGAAGCGGAGTTTGCGGTTCTGGGACACTTGACAGCTTGCAAAACGCAGAAAGGACTAAACCACCGTGGCTGACATAACTGCGGAAACCGGCGGGGTGGCTGAACGATACCATTTCCTGCTTCGACGGCTGCACTCCCTCTCGGGCATCATCCCGGTGGGAGTGTTTCTTTGTGTGCACCTGTCGCTGAACGCAACGTTTATGGCAGGGCCTGATGCATTCCAGTTCGCCGTGGATCAGCTTCATAAGCTCGATCACTTGGGAATCCTCGTGCCGGTGGAGCTGATGTTCATCTTCATACCTATAGTTTTTCACGCCCTCGTGGGGGTTCTGATCTGGCTTACCAGCAAGCCGAACGTGCTGGCGTATCAGTACGGCGGCAATGTGCGGTATACGCTGCAACGCTGGAGCGGCATCATCGCCATTTTGTTCATTCTGGGGCACTTGTGGCACGTGCACTGGATCATTCCCAGTGCAACAGACTTTGACGCCACCCGCGCAGCGGAAAGTGCCGTCGAGGCGATGAGCCGCTGGTGGGCTGGGCCGGCGTATGCTATCGGCGTGCTCTGTGCGGTGTTCCATTTTGCCAACGGCATCTGGACCTTCCTGATCACCTGGGGCATTACCATAGGCCCCGATTCTCAGCGGCGTAGCGGTTATGTGTGCACCGTCATCGGCCTGGTGCTGGGGTTATTTGGTCTGGGCTCGCTGGTGGCGTTCAAGAACACAGACCTCGAACCGCCGAACCCGCCGGAGGTCATGGAAAGCCATACCGCCGACGTGAGCAACACAACGGATTTGCTACTGTAACCACCACACGCGGAACTCCGTGGGATATCGATCGAATCAACTTCCAGGGAACTTTTTGCAATGGCAACAAAACCAAGAGTCATCGTAGTGGGCGGCGGGCTCGGAGGCCTGTGGGCCACCATCCGTATCGCCGAAAGAGGTTTGCCCGTGGACCTCTTTTCCCTCTTTCCGGTAAAGCGGTCGCACTCCTGTTGTGCCCAGGGGGGCATTAACGCGGTGCTCGACGTGAAAGGCCAGAACGACTCCATCTGGCAGCACATCGTGGATACCATCAAGGGCGGCGACTATCTGTCGGACCAGCCGCCCATCAAAAATCTCTGCGAGGAGGCACCGGGGCTGATCCGCACCTTCGACCGCATGGGCGTGACCTTCAGCCGCACGCCCGAAGGGGTCATGGACCAGCGGCTTTTCGGCGGAGTGAAGAACCGCCGCACCGCCTTC
>JAGLWJ010000274.1 GCA_023133475.1 Phycisphaerae bacterium
TAGCGGCGACCCGAAGGGGAGCATGAATCGAGAATAGAGAAAGATGCGATCCATAATCGGGAGATGTGCACACACAGCATTTTCCATTTTCCATTTTCCATTCTGCCGGTTGTAGGGCGGGTTTCACCCGCCGTTGTGGCATCACGCGGCGGGTAGAACCCGCCCTACAACTACTGAACAGCGGACGGGCGTTGCTACATGGCGGGTGATGACCTATGCTCCATGAGATTGTGCATGGGTGCCGGCGGCGGGGCGTGAGTGCTACTGACGGTCTGTCTGACAATGGATGCGGGCAGATGGACCCTCGGGGGTGTCTCGATATCGTGGCGCCCGGTTCGCCCGGCGGTAGAGGCTTGGCGTGGACGACATCTATACCGAAAATAGGGGTATCCGCGTCTGCGGAGCCAGGCAGCATAATCTCAAGAACATCACCGTGGAGATTCCGCGGAACCGGTTGACGGTGATCACCGGTCTGAGCGGATCGGGCAAGAGCAGTCTGGCCTTCGACACCATCTACGCTGAGGGGCAGCGTAAGTACGTCGAGTCGCTGTCAGCCTACGCTCGCCAATTCCTCGAACAGATGCAAAAGCCGGACGTGGACCGCATCGACGGCCTAAGCCCGACCATTGCCATCGAGCAGCGGGTGACCACCACCAACCCACGCTCGACCGTCGCGACCACGACCGAGATATACGACTACCTGCGAGTGTTGTTCGCCCGCGCCGGCCAACCCGTCTGCCCGCAGTGTCGCCAGCCCATCGTCCGGCACAACACCGCCCAGATCGTGGACACCGTGCTGGACATGCCGGCTGGGCAGCGTTTTCTAGTCCTCGCCCCCCTGGTCCGCCGGCAGAAGGGCGACCATCAAGGGATCATCAGACGCATTGTTAGAGAGGGGTTCGTAAGGGCGCGGGTCGACGGCAGGGTCGTGCACATGGACGATCTGGAGCCGCTCAAGAAGACCCAATCGCACACCATCGAGGCGGTCGTGGATCGGCTGATCGTCAAGCCGCACATCTCGACGCGGTTGGCAGACAGTATCGACCTGGCTATGCGCCTTTCGGAGGGTGGTGTCATCATCTCGGTTTTGGGCGAGGGTGGCGGGTGCGGCGATCATCATTTCAGTGCGCACTTTGCGTGCCCGGAGCACCCCGAATCGTTTATTGCGGAGTTGTCGCCGCGTCTGTTCAGCTTCAATTCTCCCCATGGTTTTTGCCCGGCGTGCAATGGGCTGGGCACGGTGCTGGAGTTCGATGCCGAGCTGATTGTGCCCGATCCGGACCTGCCGTTGGCGAGGGGGGCTATCGCCGCCTGGCGGCAGAGCGGAAAGCGACTGAACGAAATATACACCAGCACCATTAAAGAGTTTTGTGAGGCGTTTGAGGTGCCGCCCGAGGTCCCGTTTCGCAACATCCCCGAGCGGCTGGCCAGGATTCTGATGCACGGCACCACGCGGGCGGATGAGCGGGAGTGCGGGCACGGTTTCGAGGGGGTGCTGCCGAACCTCAAGCGTCGCTGGGAGACCACCGATTCCGAATCCGTCAAGCAGCGTTTGCATTCCTACCTCAGCGAATCAGCGTGTGAGGTTTGCGGAGGCACGCGGCTGCGCGGGGAGGCTTTGTGCGTGCTGATCCAAGGCCGATGCATCGCCGAGCTGTGTCGTCTGGACATCGAGGCTGCCCACCGGTTCTTCGAGTCGTTGCGGCTTGAGGGCGAGCGCGAGGTCATCGCCGGGCAACTCGTGCGTGCGATCACCGAACGGCTCAAGTTCATGTGCAATGTCGGAGTTGGTTATCTCTCGTTGGATCGCGGCAGTGCGACCCTTTCCGGTGGTGAGGCTCAGCGTATCCGGCTGGCCACGCAGATCGGCAGCGGGTTGGTGGGGGTGTGCTACGTGCTCGATGAGCCGACCATCGGGCTGCACCAACGTGACACAAAGCGTCTGGTGGGCGCTTTGCGACGTCTGGCAGACATCGGCAATACCGTGCTGGTGGTCGAGCACGACGAGGAGAGCATTTCCGCAGCCGACCACGTGATCGACATAGGCCCCGGAGCCGGTGAGCACGGTGGGCGGATTGTGGCTCAGGGCACGTTGCAGGAGGTGCTGGCTTCGGAAGACTCCGTTACGGCTAAGTACCTTACCGGGCGCTATGCGATCCCCGTCCCGCAGGAGCGGCGCCCGATTGATATGGAGAACTACGTCGAGGTCCGCGGTGCGCGAGAGAATAACCTCAAGGGGATCGACGTGCGGTTCCCGCTGGGGTGCTTCGTGTGTGTCACGGGGGTCAGCGGCAGCGGCAAGAGCACGCTGGTGTCACGGATTCTGCTGCGGACCCTGTGGCGGCGGATCAACCGGACCGGGCCTAAACCCGGCGAGTTCAGCCGCATCGTCGGGGCTTCTCGCGTCGAGCGTGTGATCGAGATCGACCAGTCGCCCATCGGTCGGACCCCGCGCAGCAACCCTGCCACCTACGTCTCAGTGTTCGACCAGATTCGCCGGTTATATTCCAAGACCCGCGAAGCGAAGATTCGCGGCTATTCCGCCAGCCGTTTCAGCTTCAACGTCAAGGGCGGGCGTTGCGAGGACTGCCAGGGGCAGGGGGTCAAGCGTATCGAGATGCACTTTTTGCCCGACGTGTACACGGTTTGCGCCACATGCAAGGGCACGCGCTACAGTCGTGAGATACTCGAGGTGCGCTATCGCGGCAAGACCATCGCCGACGTGCTCGAAATGCGCGTCGAGGAGGCAACCGCCTTCTTCGAGAACATCGCCAGGATCAAGCAACTGCTGCAGGCTTTGATGGATGTGGGGCTGGGCTATATCAAGCTGGGTCAGGCTTCGACCACCCTCTCCGGTGGGGAGGCTCAGCGGGTCAAGCTGGCGGCGGAACTGGGGAAGCCCACCGGCGTGCACACCATGTACATTCTCGACGAGCCGACCACCGGCCTGCACCTGGCGGACATACATAAGTTACTGAATGTTCTCAACAGCCTGGTGGCCAAGGGGCACTCGATGGTGGTCATCGAGCACAACCTGGAGGTGATCAAGGTGGCGGACTGGGTCATCGACCTGGGTCCCGAGGGAGGTGAAGCCGGCGGTCGAATCGTCGCCCAAGGCCGACCCGAAGACATTGCCACGTGCCCCGCCAGTCACACCGGCCGCTATCTAAAACCACGTCTCAAAGGCGCCCCCCTGCAACCGGCATAATGGAAAATGGAAAATGGAAAATGCTGTGTGTGCACATCTCCCGATTATGAATCGCATCTTTCTCTATTCTCGATTCACGCTCCCCTTCGGGGCGCCGCTAAACGCTGAGGACTTGTCGCCGCTGATCCACATTTTTCATGAACGCAGAGGCGCAGAGAACGCAGAGAAGAAGGAAGGGAGTGCACCCAACGACAATGTCTCACATCCCCCCATTTTCAATTTTCTCCATTCTCCATTCTCCATTCTCCATTCATCAAGCCACAACGGCGGGTGGAACCCGCCCTACAGTTGTAATCGGCGGGTGTTGCGTGCTATAGTTCGGGACCGGCGGGTAGGCTGCGTGTTATGTTTGGCACGGGTCAGCCTGCCGCTTATGACCCCAGGAGGACACCATGATCGCAACCTGTGAAGATGTTGACCAGATTCTGACAACCGCCGCCGCCGAACAGCGATCGCTCTACGAGCATGAAGGCTACGCTGTGGTCGAGGCTTTCAACTTGGCGAACACGCCCGCCCACGTGTTTGTCCCCCGTGCGGAGGAGGGCACCGCCGACTCGCTGGCCGGCATAAGCTCGCAGCGTGTCGTGCTCAAGATCGTCTCACCCGACATCACCCATAAGACCGAAGCCGGAGGGGTGGCATTTGCTCTCAACAACCTGGACGAGGTGCGCACCGCCGTCCGCCGCATATATGACGCCACCGGGCGGGTCTCCTCCAACCTCACCGGGGTGCTCATCTGCGAATGTGTCGAGCGGGCCTCCGACGCCCTTGGCCGAGAACTGTTTGTCGGGCTGCGGATGACCCGCGAGTTCGGTCCGGTGCTCACCGCCGGGTTCGGGGGGACGGATACCGAGCTGCTGGCTCAGGCTATCAAGCCGGGGCAGGCATCCTCAACCGCATCGGCTTTGTTGAGTTCTCCGCAAGACTTCTTCGAGCTTTTCAAGCAGACGCTGTGCTACACATACGTGTCCGGTTCAGCCCGCGGCAAGAAACGCTTGGTCGCCGATGACGCGCTGCTGCGCTGTTTCGAGGGTTTCATCGAGTTGGCCCGGCGGCACTGTGCGGGCGATGCCACACCGGGGCCGGCTATCGAGGAGTTCGAGATCAATCCACTGATGGTCGAGGGCAACAAGCTGACCGCTCTCGACGCGGTGTGCCGCTTTGGGCGTCGCATTGTGGGGCGTTCGCCAAGGCCTATCGCTAAAATCGAGAAGCTGCTCAGGCCTCGGTCGATGGCCATCGTCGGCGTCTCCGGAAAAACTGTGAACATGGGGCGGATCATCCTCCGCAACGTCCGCAAGTGCGGATTCGATACCGACCATCTCTACCTGATAAAGCCCGGAGAGAAACTCGTCGACGAGACCCCGTGCGTAGCCGGCTTCGCTGAACTGCCCGAGAAGGTCGATCTGATAGTCGTTGCGATCGGAGCCGACCAGACCCCGCAGTGCATCCGCGACATCATCAGGCACGATGCCGCGGACGCCGTCATCGTCATCCCCGGCGGAATGGGCGAAACCGAAGGCGGAGCCGAAATCGAGAGAACCGTCAAGCAAGAAATCACCACAGCCCACCAACGACCGGGAGGTGGGCCGGTGTTCGTCGGTGGAAATTGCCTCGGCGTCCAATCGCAGCCGGGCAAGTACGACACCTTCTTCATCCCACCCAATAAGCTCAAAGCCCGCTTGGCGGACACACCCCGGAAACTGGCTTGTATCTCTCAGAGCGGTGCGTTTTTGATCACCCGGATGAGCAACGTCGGCTGCCTCGATCCGGCCTATGCCGTGACCATGGGCAACCAGATCGACCTGACGGTCTCGGATTGTCTGGAGTTTCTGGCGGACAATCCCGACATCGACACCTACGCGATCTACCTCGAGGGTCTGATCGACCTCAACGGCGTGAAACTGGCCCGGGCCATCGAAAACCTTGTGGAAAAGGGCAAAACGCCGATCGTCTACAAAGCCGGGCGAACCGCAGCCGGACGAACCGCCACCCAAGGCCATACCTCCGTTATCGCCGGAGATTACGCGGTCTGTGCGGCGGTTCTGCATAATGCCGGAGCCTTGGTGGCAGAGACCTTCCGGCAATTCGAGCAGTTGGTCGAGCTGTCCTGCACGCTGCATCACAAGCAGGTCAACGGGATGGGGTTGGGCGTGGTTACCAATGCCGGGTTTGAGTCCGTGGGGATGGCTGATGCCACTTCCGGGCCTGGATACTCGCTCAAGGTCCCCGCGCTCGGGGCTGATAACGAGGTTCGATTGCGGGCTGCACTCAAGCAGTTCCGCCTGGACACGTTGGTCAACCCGCGCAATCCGCTGGATTTGACGCCGATGGCCAACGACGAAGCCTATGAGACTTGTGTGCGTATCATGCTGGAGGCTGATAGCATTGACGCGGTGGTGGTCTCGCTGGTGCCGCTCACCCCCGCCATCAAGACCACGCCGGAGGAAATCGCCCAAGGCCGAACCATCGCCCACCGTTTGGCTGATCTGCACGCAGCCTCGCCCAAGCCGTTGGTGGCGGTGCTCGATTCCGGCTCGATTTACGAAGCCCTGGCGGCGGACATCCGCGCCCAAGGCCTGACCGTATTCCGCTCAGCCGATCAGGCGGTGCGCTCTCTAGGAACATACTTAGCCTATCGGTCCAAGCGGTAATCAGGCAACAGGCAACAGGTAAGTTGTATAGGGTTCGCAGTTGTAGGGCGGGTTTCACCCGCCGTTGTGGCATCGTGCGGCGGTTAGAACCCGCGCTACATCCATTCTCCATTCTCCATTCACACTTCCTACTTCATGGATTGCCTGGCGGGGCCGAACGTGTGGGGTTTGGTCGCCGCATCCAAGGATAACCACGCTCGTGCAACGGGAGGTGCCTGGTCAACAACAGGCGAGGCCACGTATGGTAGGGAGTGAGCGATCTGGGTCCCACCGGCGGAAAGACGTTGCTTCTGCTGGAACAGCTTTCGCTCGATATCGAGTTGGGTTCGGGCTTTCCACAGTCCCATGGCCTGCTGCTCGAGTGCTCGGCGATCATTCTCGATGGAAGTTTTGGCCACTTCTATGGCCACTGTCTGCTGTTGGAGTTCCTGCCTCTGGTGTTGGAGTGCGGCGGATTGTGCCTTCAGGTCCGCCTCCAGCTTCCAGAGGCGGACCAGCCGGGCCCCTATGTCATCGACTTGCAGATTCGAGGCGTCGCAGGCCAACGCACCAACCTCGGCAGTGGCTGATACGATCATCTCGAAAGGGCCCACTTTCAGACGGTCTTTGGTTTTGAGAGGTGCCAAAACCTCTCGCTGCCCGTTGACCCATGTTCCGGTTTTGCCGGCCAGGTCGAACACCACCAGTTCCCCCTCGAGCCGGACCAAGGCAGCGTGTATCGGTGCAACCTCCGGATGATCGAGCGGAACCGAGACGTCGGGGCAGCGCCCTATAATTGTCACGGCATGCTCGACGACCCAGTGCTTCGAGGAACCCACCCGGCAAAGGAACATCGGATCGTGCATGGCAAGCGGATCGTCGCGGGAAGCGGTGGTGTCCCGGTCAGCCTGGCGGATGACATCCCGGATGGCGACTTGAACGGTTGCCCGACCCAATTGGAGAATATCGCCGTCCTTGAGGACCACCAGGTCGACCATCTGAGCGTTGTGTTGAGTTCCGTTGACCGAATGCAGGTCCTTGAGCAGCACTTCGCGCCCGGTATTGACAATGATGCAGTGAGCCTGGCTAACGGAGTCGTCCGATAGCACGATGTGGGCGGTGCGCGAGGTGCCGATAAGCGTCACGGGTCGGCGTAGATTCCAGGTCTTTTGGTTGGCCGTCCCGAGACCTGCCGTTATGCGGATTTTGGGCGCGGTGGGCGGCAGGCTCACCACGCTTGCGCGTTGGGGGGCGCGTGTATCTACCATAGATTCTCTCCCTCCCTTAGAGCATTAACCGAGGCCACCCGAAACCCTGACGTTAAGTCATGCACGAGAAGCCATCTGTGATATACAATTCAGTTTCGCAAGAGGCAAGAGGCAACAAGGCAACGAGGCATGGGTGGCCCACCGCTTTAGCGGTGGGCCACCCAGTTTTGGACTTTGGACTTTGGACTTTGGACTTTGGACTTTGGACTTTGGACTTTGGACCTTGGACCTTGGACCTTGGACCTTGGACTTTGGACTTTGGACTTTATGCCCGGCGGTGCCACCGTCGCATAGCCACCAGACCGGACATCATCAGGAACCAAGTCAACATGCCCGTAGCCCCACACGGTGCGGCACCGGCCCCGCAATTCTGCTGTGATGCCGATGGGGTGGGCGTGGATTGCTCATCCTCGTCCACGACCTCCGCATCCACCAGGTCGCTTGCCGGGATGCCCACGGCAAAAGTGCCCAAAACCGACACCTCTGCCCAGGCGGAGTTGGCTCCGGTCTCCACACCGTAATCACCCAGTGTGCCGGTGGGCTCGCCCACACCGATGTCATTGGTTCCGGCTGGTTCATACTTGCCGGTATCTTCGTCGAGTTTGTGCAACCGCAGGTCGGCTTCGTTGATGCCCGCAAGGTCCGCGTCGTCGTAAGCCAAAGCCACGGTAAACACGCTGTTGCCCCACATGCCGGTTGCGGAAATGGTGACACTCCCGCCGAAGGATTCCTCGTTCTCCATGCCGGGGAACCCCGGGACAACCCTGCCGGTGCCATTGTCGGTGTCATGATACGTGACGGTAAATGACACATCCTCACGGATATCGGCGGTTTCGATGGTAACGTCCACAACCTCGCCCGAGGCATCGGTCACCACAACGGTTAAGTTGCCTTCCTCATCCGTCCGGACCGCGACATTGGCCCCTTCGGGAATCGAGTTCAAGCCCAACGTGACCTTCGATCCGTCATTGTTGGTCATAACCACGGTCTGGTTCCCACTATCATCGATGGACACGTCGATCCGGGCACCTTCGTCAAAACCGTCCACCGTCAGGACGAGGTTCGGAGAGTCTCCCCCGCCGATGGTCAAGGTCGTCTCGCCGGTCTCATCGGTTTCCAGAGTGACTTCGGTTCCCTCATCCAGGCCCTCGACAGTGGCGTTCACCGCGTCGTTGCCCACCTCGACCGTGCCGTCCTCACCTGCGCTAATGGGTTCGGGGCCGGTTTCATCCTCGGTTTCGTCGCCGGTCTCGTCGCCGGTCTCGTCACCGGTCTCGTCACCGGTTTCGTCACCGGTCTCGTCCCCGGTTTCATCGCCGGTCTCATCGCCGGTCTCGTCCCCGGTTTCGTCGCCGGTCTCATCTTCGGTTGTAGTGGTGGTAGTGCTGCTGGATGCGGGAGCACAGGCGGTATTTTCCCAGTTGGTGTTGCCGGTGACCAGGGTGACATAGGTGAGCGCGAAATCACACTGGGCAGCGTTGCCGGTGTTGCTGGCGTAGGTGCAACGCGAGATGCTCGTGTACCCCATGGTGAGGTTGCTCGAGCTGTTGCGGTCCAGTGTAAACGATCCGTCACCTGTAGTGGTATCCAGGGTGATGGGGGTGCCGGCTGCCTGACCGTTGATGATAAGCGTGGCGTTATTGTTGAGGGTTATGGTGGAGCCGGAGACGAACTTCATTTCGCCGCCGGCTTGGTTGTTGATCAGCGAGCCGGTGTTGTTGATGTTCACACTGCCGAACTTGTAGTCGAATGCGTCGCTGATGGTATAGTCGCCGTTGGCTCCGTTGATGTTGACGGTTCCAAGAAGGTTGAAATCATTGTTGGCTGCCCCGGTAAAGGTTTCTGCCCCGCCGGCTGAGCTGAGGTTCACGGTTGATCCTGCCGCGGCATCGAGGTTGGTGTTGGCAGCGGCCGCCCCGACGGTGAAACTGCCGTAGGTGGTCAGCGTCGCCCCGCTGGCTATGGTGATCTCGTCGGCGTCGTCATTGAAGGTGATGTCGTCGTTGGTCCCGGCAGAGCCGACCACCAGGGTCCCGGCGTCGATGTCGATCAGCACACCGGCGGCATTGTCAAAGAGGGTGGTAAGCCCGGTGGCGATGGTAAGTTGACCGGTTCCGACCTTGTTGAAGACATTATCAGCCCCGTTGAGAGCGGTGGCGTTACTGATGGTCACAGTCCCGTTTCCGGTTCCGCCCCAGGTGAAGGTGTTTCCGGCTGCCGGCACCGGGCGGAAGTCGGCGATGGTCACGCCCGCGTTGTCGGTGATAGTCCCGGTTGTGGCATCGACGCGTGAAACCGTGCCCGTGCCGCTGGTGAACGCCAAAGTCTTGGTGCCCACCTGAACACCGTTGGTAACGGTCAGTGCCAAGCCAGCCCCGACGTCCAGGCTTGCGCCGACCGACATGGCGAATGTGGTTACCGTGGTGGCTACATCGATGTCCAGGGTGGCGCCGCCAAGCATCAGACTGGTGAGCGTCGTTCCGCCGGCATCTATCTCGAATACGCTGGTCGAATCCGCACCGGTTATGATGGTGGTGCCGCCGAGTGCCTGGGTGGTCACCGTCACTCTGATACCGCTGGCGATATCGATGGTCAGGGTGGCTCCGGTATCGGTCAGGGTGGTAAAGGTGGTGTTGGCATCGACGTCCGCCTTGGCTGTCCCGGAAATGGTCAGACCCGCCACCGTGCTGGCGCCGTCCAGTTCGAGGACGCTGGTGGCATCCGCTCCGGTCAAGGTTGTTGTCCCGCCGGTCAGGGCGGGGCTGGTGATGGTCAGTTTCTTGGCGGAGGCGATGTTGATCCCTGCCGCCCCAGCCGTGGTCACCGATGCCATCGTGGTGTTGGTGTCGATGTCCAGGGCGGTGTTGGCTGCGAGGGTTACAGCGTTCAATGTCACGGTGCCGGTCTGGGTTTTGAGTGTGCCGCCGGGGATATCGATGGTATTGACCGAATCGGTGCCGGTGATGGGGCCGTCGATGGTCAGAATCTTGCCCACCCCACCGGTGAAGCTGAACTTCCCGGTGGCGCCGCCAGCGTTGGTGACCGCCAGCGAGCCTCCACCGGCATTGATCTGAATGCCGGCATGGTCGGTATTGCCCAGCACCACATTATTGGCCCCCTCGAATTGCAGCGTGACCGCCACCGCCGCTGAAATGTTGATAGCGGCAAGAGCCGGGGTGGAGGCGTCCACCCGAATGATCACCGCGTCGGTGTTCGTAGTCCCGTTGATAATGATCGAGTCACCCGCCGCGAGACCGGCACCGCCCACCGTCACCTGGTAGGTGCCGCCCTGGACGATGGTCCAGTTGCCCGCCTGGGCCGGACCCGCGGCAAAGGCCAGCGTAATACCAATTACACCAACAATCTTGAGTTTGTTCAGCATGGCTATAATCCTTTACTTCCAATAACGTGGTTTCTTGCTCGTAGGCGAACTATTTCACAGAACCAGCTCTTCGGACCAAGCTGATACGAAAACCCGATTTCGGTTTGGAGCCGGATTTTTCTTGTAACGCAGGGTTTTATCGACAGCTTGATGGAACTGCTTGGGATGATTCCTTATCAAAATGCTTCATCATCGCGACAACCCGCCCTACAGTTGGGTGGCCCATGGCTTTAGCCGTGGGGGACACGAATCCAAGCGCCCATGCCGCATGGGGTCCGGTGCTGCTCGGGTGAACCATTCGTGTCCCCCACCGCTAAAGCGATGGGCCACCCACGCGACAGAGGAAGACCCGTTGAACCGGCGCAGCATCTCCGTATCATGCACAGCGTTGAACTTAGTAGGGCGGGTTCCACCCGCCTTCCCGGCTCAGGAGGAAGGCTATTGTCAAAGCTGCAAACAAGCATACGGCGGCGATCCACAAGTCTGCTGCTGATTCTCGCCGCGACGCTGATCATCCCGCCCGGCGGGGCGACTGCCGCGGCACTCTCACGTGCCCAGACCGTCGAGAAACTGCACCGCCTGCTGGCAAACCTGCCGCAAAAGCAGGTGGCCTGCTCAGCCAAAGTCGTGGACCTGACCGCCGGTGAGGTAGTGCTGGAGCGGAACGCCAGCCGCAAACTGATCCCCGCCAGCAACCAGAAACTCTGGGTGCTGGCTGCGGCGACAGTGGGGCTGGGAGAATCATTCGCCTTTAGAACAGTATTAGCCGCCAACGGGCAAAACGTGTACGTGATCGGGGATGGTGACCCCGGCTTTGGCGATCCACGCCTGGTCGAAGCCCGCGAGGACTCGGTTATCGGCGAGTTGGAACGCTGGGCGGAGGTGCTGGTGCGGAAAGGATTCAAGAGCCTGGCGGGTCGGCTGATCTTCGATGACTCCCTCTTCGACCGCCAGTGGACCCACCCATCCTGGGAGCCGCGACACCGCCAGAAATGGTACGCAGCCCCGGTCAGCGCCTTAATCATAAACGATAACTGCATCGACGTAACGCTTCAGCCGGCCAAGAACACGGGCGCCCCGGTGCTCTGGTCGATGATGCCGCCGAATGATGCGGTCGAGATCGTAAATAGATGCAAATCGGGCGGTAAAGGCAAGCCGGTGATAAACCGCCCCGAACAGCAGATGCGTTTTGTGCTCAGTGGGCGGTGCAACAAGCGGTGGGAGTTTCCTTCGGTTGCTGTAGCCGACCCGGCGGCCCTTTTCGCGGGAGCTTTCCATCGGGTATTGCGCGACCGTGGTATTGCGACGGACGGCGAGGTGCGCACCGAACGAGTGCGTCTGCCCACCGGCCTGCTACCCTCCAACTTGACGGTCCTGGCAGAGTATCAAACCCCATTGCCGGAGGTGCTAAGCCGCATCGGCAAGAACAGCCAGAACCTTTTCGCCGAAGCGCTGCTCAAGAGGTTGGGATATGAATGGTCGCGCCGCGCGGGGTGGGAGTCGCCGATCGGAAGCTGGGATACAGGCCGCTCGGCAATGCTAAACTTCGCTCAATCGGCACAGGTTCCGCTCGATGAATCCGACTATCACGACGCCTCGGGGCTAAGCCGCGCCAATCGCATGTCGGCGGATCAGGCGGTCGGCTTGTTGAGTGCCATGTTCCGGCACCGGGCACGCGACCTGTTCGTGGGCAGCTTGGCGATGGTGGGCCAAGACGGTTCCTTGAAGAAGCGGATGGTGAGCCTTCCCGGTGCCGTTTATGCCAAGACCGGGTACTTGAACGGCGTGCGCACCTTGAGTGGGTACGTGATCACCCCTGCGGGGCGGTGGTTTGCCTTCTCGGTATTGTTCAACGACATTAAGGGGGGGGCGAAACGGTTCAACAAAGTCCACGACCAGTTTTGCGAATTGCTCGCCAATTGGCCGGACGCCTGACAGCAGAAATGTAGGGTGGGTGGAACCTCGCGGAGCGTGGTGGAACCCACCAACCGGTCCTGCACTTTCCTCCCGCAGAGAGAATTGAAAATGGAGAGCGAAACGCCGCTATTGTGGTATTCAGTTGACCCCAGTAACCTCAAGAGGGAGTATGCTTGGTTGATGGAAGAAGATTACACGGCAGGGCTGACCCGGATAGATGAGGTGCAACACAACAGATGATCCAAAAGCCTATCGACAAGATTACGAAGGATGACATCCATTCCTTGATCGAGAATAAGGTCAGAGAAGGGCGCATCATCGACTACAAAGCGTCCCTCCCTGGCAAGGCAGATAAGGACAAGACGGAATTCCTGGCCGACGTGTCATCGTTTGCGAACGCCTCCGGGGGGGACCTTGTTTACGGCGTGTCCGAGAGCAAGGAAATTCCCGACAAAGCGACGGGGCTGCCGGGAATCAGTGATGTGGGGAAAGAACGCCGCCGGCTCCAGAGCCTGATCCTAGATTGTATCGAGCCTCGCATTCCCGGCGTGCAGATACAGCCCATCGACGGTTTCGCCGAAGGGCCGGTCCTGGTGATTCGAGTGCCCAAGAGCTGGAGACCGCCGCATATGGTGGCTTTCGGGGGCCGGTCCCGATTCTATGTCAGGAACAACGCCGGCAAACATCAGATGGATGTGACGGAAATCCGTTCCGCCTTCGCATTGTCGGAGGCTCTGCCGGAGCGAATCAGGCGGTTCCGTGACGACCGGCTCGCCAAGGTGGTGGCTGACGAAACGCCGGTGCGCCTCGACGCCAACCCTAAATTCGTACTCCACATCATTCCGTTGGTGTCGTTCTCGCACGACTTCTGGCTCGCCCCGGCAATGCTGAAAAGCCAGTGGAACAAGCTGGTGCCCATTAAAGGTAGTTCGTGCATGCGTTACAACGTTGATGGTATCATCACACATCCCGACGACGCTGACCCGAAGACCGGAACCTACCAGGATTATTGCCAGACGTTTCGTGAGGGTAGGATCGAAGCCGTGGATGCCCACATGCTGAGGACTGGGAAAAAGGTCATCCCCGGTGTGAACTACGAGCGACACCTTATCGAAGCGGTTCAGAACTACTTGCAGGCTCTGCGCGACATGGAGGTGCCGCCCCCGGTCGTAGTGATGCTGAGCATGTTGGGGGTCGCTGGATACAGGATGGCCTTTCATCCAAAGCCCGTTCTATTGGAGGAACCTAGCATCGACCGCGATACCTTGCTACTGCCCGATGTTCTCGTCGAGGGGTACGACGAGGATGTTGGGCGTGTGTTGCGACCGATCTTCGATGCTGTATGGAACGCTACTGGTTGGGAAGGCAGCCGGAATTATGACAGCGACGGCAACTGGACGCCGAATGCGTAGAGGGTTAGAGCGAAGAGAGTGACTATGTCGAGGTCTTCCATCGAATGGACAGAATCGACCTGGAACCCGATAACCGGCTGCACCAAAGTCAGTCCAGGATGCAAACATTGCTACGCCGAACGCATGGCTCGACGCTTGAAGGGAATGGGACAGCCGAATTATGCGAACGGGTTCCGTGTGACTACGCACGACCACGTTTTGGACGCTCCCCTGAGTTGGAAGAAGCCACAGACCATCTTCGTGAACTCCATGAGCGATCTCTTCCACGAAGACGTGCCATTCGCCTTCATCAAACGAGTGTTTGACGTGATGAAACGGGCATCGTGGCATCGTTTTCAAGTCCTGACGAAACGATCCGAGAACCTGCTTGTGCTCAGCAGACGACTCCCGTGGCCGGACAATGTTTGGATGGGAGTGAGCGTCGAAAACGAGGGGTGCACCTTCCGCATCGATCACCTGCGTCGGGCAGGGGCGACAATCAAGTTTCTTTCCCTTGAACCGCTTCTCGGCCCGCTATCTGCGCTGAAGCTGCGTGGGATCGACTGGGTTATCGTGGGGGGAGAGTCTGGGCCGGGAGCACGACCAATGGAGGAATCCTGGGTTGTGGACATTCGAGATCAGTGCCTCAAAGCGGCAGTGCCGTTTTTCTTCAAGCAATGGGGAGGCGTCAACAAGAAGCGGACGGGGCGTCTCCTACAAGGGGCAACTTGGGATGAACTGCCTGTAAATACGTGAGTGTCAGGACGGGCGGCCCTAAAGCCATGAACCACCCAACCCGGCGTAATCGCAACGAGGATTCCCCACATCCCCATTTTCAATTTTCCATTTTCAATTTTCCATTCGCCGCAGTGGAGTCTGTGCGAGTTGTTTCCCAGAAGTTTATCAGGTCGATGCGGGTGACGATACCCTCGATGGCACCGGCGCGGGTGACCAGTACGCCGCTGTGGCCGGTCATCAGCAGACGGTACACCTCGCTCACCTCGGTATTGAACTCGACCTGTGGCAAAGGGCGGGCCATAACGCTCCCCACCTGCACGTCGTTAGGGTTGCGCTGGTCGTGCAGCAGGCGTGCCACGGTCATCTCACGGATGCTGCCCACCGATCTCCCATCGTCGATAACCGGCATTTGAGAGATGTCATGCTCGCGCAGGCGTTGGATAGCCGTCTCGGCGGTGTCGTCGGGCGCGACGCAGATCAGCGGGCTGGAGCCGCGAAGTTCGAGCACCTCTGCCACGGTGTGCATCTTGGGCGCACCTTCGAGATGGCCATGCTCGATCATCCACTCGTCGGCGTAGATTCGTGACAGGTAGTTTCGGCCGCCATCGGCGAAGATCGTAACCACCAGGTCCTCCGGGCCTAGACGGCACCCATATTGCAACATCGCCACCGTCACCGCCCCGGACGATCCGCCCACCAACAACCCCTCAAGCCGTGCCAACCGGCGAGCCGCCAGGAATGACTCCTTGTCGCCCACGCGGATCCATTCGTCCACCACGTGGGCATTGAGCGTCTGCGGCACGTGGTCCTCGCCGATGCCCTCCACCGCCGAGGGGCGCATCTGGGCACCCGAGAGGACCGATGCCTCCGAATCCACCCCGATGACTTTGATCCGGGGGTTCTTTTCCTTGAGGTATTGGCCCACGCCCGAGATGGTGCCACCGGTCCCCACACCAGCGACGAAGACGGTCACCTTCCCCTCGGTCTGCTCCCAGATTTCCCGGCCGGTGGTTTCGTAGTGGCTTTGCGGGTTGACCAGGTTGCCGAACTGGTTGGGATGCCAGGAGTCGGGGATTTCGTTGAGCAATCGCTGAGCCACTCCCTCGTAGCCTTCGGACCCCTTCGAGGGTGCCGAGGTGGGGGTAAGCACCAGTTCCGCCCCGTATGCTCGCAACAGACGCACCTTCTCGATGCTCATGCGATCGGGCGCAACGAAAATGCAGCGATACCCTTTAACCGCCGCAGCCATCGCCAGACCTGCCCCGGTGTTTCCGGAGGTGGCTTCGATGATGGTTGATCCGGGTTTGAGTTCGCCCTCGCGTTCAGCCTGCTCGATCATCGCGGTAGCCACCCGGTCTTTGACGCTGCCTCCCGGGTTGACGAACTCGAGTTTGGCGAAGAACGAAGCCGCCAAACCCGCACCCACTCGATTCAGACGAACCAGGGGAGTCCCACCGATAGCCTCCAAGACAGTCTCGCAACGCTTCAGCATGACAATCTACCTCCGTGCCAACCTGCGCCTGTATTTTTCTCTGATAGCTCACAGGTCGTGTGTATATATACAGTATTTTTAAGCTATCAGCTATCAGCGAACCCTACTGCTCTGTCGCGATTGATTCGATGGATCAACGACGCATGGGTGGCCCATCGCTTTAGC
>JAGLWJ010000275.1 GCA_023133475.1 Phycisphaerae bacterium
AAGTACGCTTTAGTCGGATGAACCGTAATTCTGGCGGTGAACAGGGACAGTGTGTCCGCTGTCCGCTGAGGTTCTCGGCAGCGCTACCCCTATGAATTGGGACGCTGCAAATAAGGAATCTAGCCGTACGACGGCGACGATTCCCGATGGAGGTAACAAGTCATGGTTTGATGGTTTGCCGGCCCGTGCGCGTCGAGGCGAGACCGTACACGGCCGCTGAGGTTTCATCGGAAGGTCAGCAGGGGCTTTCGAGGATTGTGCCCATGAACAATCCTCATCACTTCAACAAACGGAGGGAAAGATGATGTATCGAAATATAGCAACCTCAGAGGCTGGATTCGTCCAGCAGCTGGCGGTCGGGTACGTGAATCACGGATACTGGTTCTACGTGACCGGCTGCGTTCCGGACCATAAGCAGCCCGAACTGATCGACCAGAAGCTGGTCGAGAAGTACGACATCGCCGTCTCAAAATGGACCCGGGCGCGCCGTAAGCGGCAGGGCCTGGCAAACGTTCACTACCTGCGACACGAGGAGTTCTTCGTGCTCATCGCCACGAAGGGCGTGCATCCGCTCTTCGAGGAAGAACGAACAGTCATTCGGGACGTCCGCCGGGAGCCCATCCGCTTCGCCGGATACAGCATCGGTTACAAGCAGGGTTGCGACGGGAAATGGCATCCGTCCGTACGCATTCATCCAGTCGAATACAAGTTACTGAAGGACTATTGCATGGAGCTCGCGACGCATCGGTCTGCTAGCCTGCTCGCCGAGGAGTTCCGGCGACTGCGATTCGAGCCGTACGCGCCCGTACGGCGTCAACTGCTGAATATCTTACGGGCAGTAAACAGAGCGCGACGGAAGGCAGGTTTCACGCCTCTGCCCTTCACGGCACTTCGATTGAGACGACGGATCGTGAGGCCGCTTGTTGAGTCACGGCACGACGCCCCGATTCCGAGATTCCCCACACGAAGCGAGGCAAATCAGCTTGCAGCACTCCCTCTTTGACCATCGTGGTCCGGGCGCACTGAACTGCATTGTGCCACCGGGGGAGGTCAGGACATCAGGCGAGCGGTCGTGGTTGACATCCTTGAGGACCGACTGTCATTGCCACGGAAGCGGGCAGGCCATAGACCCGTGCTGGTAGGTTGTGACTCAAACGGCGGGGTCTTCCGGCCATTCGATGCTCCAGCACGGTCCCACTGCCGGGATTCGTTGCCAGCGCGTTGGTCGAAGGGCAGCATTGTCAAACGGACAGACGGTGACTGACGATGGTGACCAGCGTGTTCTCGCCCTCCCGAGGCTCGACACGCCGTACGACTGTCAAAACCGCGTGAGGACGGTTGAGCCAATCTGGCACGGCAGCATTGAAGTGGTATCGGCCGATGAGCCTGCCTTCAGGATGTAGAACGTCAAACCGGGCGAGACCGCGATCCGGTCTTGCACGAAGAAGGACCGTGTCTCCCGCTCGAATGCGCGCCGCGCGTCGCGGTTGAACGAGGATTCTCCGGGTGTCGGTGCCGTCTTGCACGCCTTCAAGGGTAAACTCCACCCATCGACGGCGCAGTGCGATCAGTCGCTCGGCTTCGGTTTGCTGCAGGCCACAGCTTTCGAACTCACCTACCTCTGAACTTATGAGCCACGCGACTGCCCTCGATAGTCTACCGACATCGAAGGGACACGCGCGCGCTGCAGCCTGCGCAATCTGTCGATTGAGCTGAACGTACGGGGAAAAGACGGCGGCAAGCGGATCAGGAACTCCCATCTTGAACATGGCCGGAAAGAACCCTGCCACTTCCGGCACACCACCGTCGTTCTCCTCAGGCTGCTGCTTCGCGAATGTCACAAACCCGTTCACCGCCCACGTAAGCCCATATACGCAAACGCGCTCGACGAACCGAGACAGCTCACCGGGGTCGGGGTTGAGGCCGACCGACAGACCGCGATTGGCCATGCTAAGGCAGCTTTCACCGGTGAGCCATCCTCTCACAATCTCGCGCGTCGAATCCGGGAGTTCCGATTGCATCGACCTCACGGCGTTCATCGTCAGGCCAATATCGGCTAAAGACATGAGTAGGTCAATACGATCAGTCTCGGGCATCTCATCCCAGAGCGCAGCATTCTGAAGAAGCCCTACGATGTGCTGACTTGCGTGCTCAACCGCGAAGCAGTCCGCCAGACTGAAACCCATCCGGTAGAAACGGTCTCGCCGGTTATCATCTGGTATTCGTCTGAATACCGAAGCGAGGCGAGCCGCCAGCAAAGACGTGGCCCCATCTTCATCGATGAGTGGAATCGGATGCGTGCCTAATTGCGCAAACAGAAGCGATTCGCGAAGCACTTCCTGCAACCGGTCTGGTTGACTGGGTCCAAACCCTGCCTCAGCGGCCACGGCGAGGAGATGTTGGTCGATCAGATCGAAGATGAACTGAAGCGTCGATCTTTCGTCCTCTTCGGCCCACGTAAAGTCGTTCTCGGCTAGTTTCAGGCACAGGCCTGCGAAATCGACGTCGGGGGCGCTGCGCGTCCACACGCGACCCAGATAGGTCAATGCACGGTGGAGAAGGCCAATGACTGCGTCAACCGCAGCCTGCTCGATCAGGGCACGAGCCATATCCTGTTGTCGCCGCACTCCCCAGGACGGTTTCGTCTCGTCAATGAAGAAGAGAACCTGCCCTTCGTTCTCCTGCATTGCTCGGCCGGCGCGCCCTGCGATGTTCCAGAAGGTGGAGCTGTCTACCTGCGAATGCTGGCTTTGTTGTAGACCACGAACGAGCACTGTGCGAACCGGGAGATTTACTCCTTGCCCAAGAGTCGTGGTCGCCACGATGAGCCGCAGTTGACCCGACCGAATCAATCGCTCGATTGCGATCCGAACGCGCGTTGGAAGGCTACCATGGTGAACTGCCACGCCACTTTGGACGAAACCGGCTACTTCGGAGTTCTCGCCCAGTTCTTCCGCGATCGTTGCTAAGCACTCGCGCATGGTTGCAGTTGTCGGATCCGGCGCCTGAAACGTGGAGACTTCGCCATCCGACTCCGCCACAGCAGCCATAAGACGTATCGCGAACAGGATCTCTCGTGCGGTTGCGAAGACCTGACGGGCCTGAGGAACGAATGCCATCGTCGTACCAGAGGCGCTGAATCGCACAGCGGTGGCGGCGTATGCCTCTGCGGCGTTGTGCGGGAATGCGTTGCGCCGTCGGCCCGCACCCTCCAGTCCTTGTACCTGTCGCACGCGAACGAAACGGGGAACGAAGGTCGCCTGCTCCAGACGAGTGGCGCCTCGATGTGAGTATTCCAGCCGAACACGCGCACGATTCCACTGGAACGTGCCCAGTACGAGCCGAGACGGGCGCCAGTCCGATTGCACGACCTCCCCCGTGGGACCTCCGATCCAACTGGCGAAATCCTGTGGATTTGGGAGGACAGCAGATACGAACACGTGGCGACAACGCTCACGCCCCAAGCGGTACAGCAGGCGATTAATCAAGAACTCTGCCCTTAGGCCACGCTCGGAGATGTCGCCAGCCATGTGGCCTTCATCGAAGACAACGAGACGAACGGCTTCAAGTAGTTCGGGAGCAAGTCGTACGACGGCATCCAGCTTCTCCGGCGTGGCAATGAGGATCTGAGTGTCCTGAATCAGTTGTTCTTCTGCCGCTGAGACGTCGAAACCGCCGTAGACCTCAGAAACTCGAATGCCAAGCGCTCGTAGGCCATCTCGAAGTGTTGACTCGATCTCAGCCGCCAGCGAGCGATACGGCGCAATATAGATGCACTTGGCGTCGGGATCCGTAAGATTGTCGAGCAGGGCTCGGACTATCGCAAACTCTGCAATCTTCGTCTTGCCAGCGCTCGTTGGCATTCGAATGCAGAAGCTGGGCGCGGCAGGGTCCTTGATAACATCGAGAGCGTGTTTCTGGGAGGGCCACAAAGAGACGATCGCGGGGTCACGGGGCGCATGCCCCTGGATGTAACGTCGGATGGGGGCTCCATCGGGCAGTCTCGGTCCGATGTCAGCCAGCCCGCGCCACAGGCTTGAATCTCCCAACTCGCGCAGAAGGTGCTCTGTCGCGCGACCCCACCACCACAGATCGACGTGACGGGCGTCCCGTGCCAGATCGGCAACTTGTCCACACCGCAGAATGGCACGTTCCAGGAGGCTTTCATCGCCCGACTTCACGTACTCCAGATACTCCGAAAGGGAATTCACTAGGCTTCGCCGTCCAAGGTTCGCGATAGCGTTGTCATCCTCGGACTCGCCCGCTGCCAAGTTCTCCGCGAGACCTTCGTCGCTGAAGTCACGCACATCAAAGAAGGCGTATGTACGCTCTCGGGCATCTCGCAGCTCCCGGCGCAGCAAAGATACGATGAGCCGCGGAAACTCACTCAACTCAGCATCCGGCGCAGCCAGACGCTGGATCAAGACGTACGAACGAGCATGGAATCCTGCGATGTGATACGCAATGGCCGACTTGAGGATCTCATCATGGGTGGACCTACCAAGGGTGCCTGTTGAGCAGAGGAACTCCAGCGCTTCTGCGCCTCGCGATAGGAGGTTGCACGCGAGTGGTCTCGACGTCGTGCCTGGAAACAACTCGAGACCGTTCGAGATCATCTGGTTAGCGGAGTACAACAGCCGTTCGTCCAGGTCGCTTCGGAACGCCGGCCATTCATCCCGTGGGGTTTCGAGATTATGCAGAATACACCGCGCATGTCCCTGTGCGTGCAGATTCAGCCCCGAGGTATCGGTGAGTGCCGAACGCATTCGGGCTGCAAGTTGTTCCAGGTCTCGCGGCATTCGCTAGGGTTCTGGATGAGCGGGATTCTCAAAAAGGTCGGTAACAAACTCCGAGAGTGCGCTGATGCTTAAGTTCGCACAATGAAGGTTGGGGACAACATCCTGATCGTCCTCCAGGCAGCGAAAGGGATCATCCGGCTGTCGCTGGTTTATCAGGAATATCCAATTGTCACGCGGAAAGTGGCCACTCCTTAGGTGGTCAGAAACTGCATCAATCTGTTGTTCGAGCTGGTCATTGCCGACCTCGTAGAGGATTTCGGCAATCATGGAGAGCGTCATCGGACGTGGTTGATACGCCTTCTGAAGCCTCTCGTGCGCCTGGGTCACCGTCGCGCGCCCGTATCGTACGACAGCTTTCGCTTCGCCGACGATGACGCGTTGAATCTGCTGTTGGGCGTTTAGCTCAAACGCCACGATATCTTCACCCCGCATTGGGAGATTGTGGCTATCTCGATACCGGATCTTGAGGACGGGCATCGAGTAGCCATACCGCTGGATCACATGCTCGGATGCAACCACTTCGCCGAAATTGCCCTTACGCGTACGGTCGTTTCTTGGAAGTTCCTCGCGAAAGAAGCGAGCTACATGCGTGTGGCCCAATGCCGCAAGACGGTCAGCAATTCGTCGGCGATGGAAGTGATGATCGACAATCGCTCGACTAAGGGAGTCGCGGATAACCTCGCGGCTTCCTTCGATCTCGGACAGGGGGTGATGCTCAAGCTGCGTGTACGGCTGGGGAGTCCCGGGAGTCAACCAATGGAGGTCGTACGTGTCGCGGCACAGTTCAGGCGTGGCGTCATCGTGCTCAGGGTTGGGAGCTCGCGTCGTCATGCCGCATCGTCTTCGTAGGTGACATTGAAGATCGTGTCCGCCAGCCACTTCTTGAAACTGGGGTTGTCGCTGAACTGCTTGAATAGCTCAGTGTGATCAGCCAGCATGCTGATGACGACCTTCTGAAGCGCCCGATCGTGTTCCAACCGCGCGGCCGCTTTGTCGCTGTTCTTCATCGCGTTTTGATACGCCTTGTCCGCCGCGACCTTCTCCGGGATTTCCTCCGCGATCACCTGACGGATGCGGTCGGCGTCCTTCCAGTCGATGTTGCCGAACTGGTCGTTGAAGGCCTTGATGATGTTGCTGAGTCGGTCGAGTTCGGGTTCGGGTTTCCGCCCGCCGCCGATGGTGGGTACGGGACCGACCTCGCCGTCCTCGTCAGCCAGCGCCAGCTTGAGTGTCTCCTTTACCTCGTTGCGGTAGCTGTCCATGTCGATGGCTTCGAGAATGCCCTTCGACAGATCCTCCTCCTTCGGAGCCGGCAACTTCGGGATGAGGAAGTTCAGGAAGATCGACAGCTTCTCCCACTCGGCGTTCGTGTAGGGCAGGATCGACGCTAGAAACTGGTACGTCCGTACGAACGCCTTAGCCTTGCCCTTGAAGCTAACCTGCCCATCTTCGTCCAGGTCGCCGTTGTAAACCGCAACGCAGGCGTCAAGGATCGGGTCGAGCTTGTCGCGGTCCGCGCCGCCGAGAAACAGCTCGACCAGTTGGTCCACCTGCGCCCACGCATACACCTGATAGCCGTCCAGCGTGCCCTTGAGGTCGTGCAGCTTGTTGGGATCGGTCTCCTCGCTGAGGACCGTCGTGCGGTAGTAGTCGGCGAACGCCATCGTGATCGTGTCGGCATCGTTCATGAAATCGAGCACGAACGTGTCGGTCTTCTGAGGGTGCGCCCGGTTCAGCCGCGAGAGCGTTTGCACTGCCTTGATCCCGGAGAGCAGCTTGTCCACGTACATCGTATGGAGCAGTGGCTCGTCGTAGCCAGTCTGGAACTTGTCCGCCACGATCAGGAACCGATACGGACCCTGCTGGAACTTCTTCTCAATCTGCGCGCTGGGGAACTCGTTGAGCCTCGCTTCGGTCACCTGCCGCCCGCCGTCCTCGTGCTCCCCGGAAAACGCCACGATGGCCTGATATTGACTCTTGCGTTCCTTCAGATAAGCCGAAACTGCGTGGTAGTACTGGATCGCCCGCGCGATACCGCTGCAGATCACCATCGATCGCGCCCTGTTACCAATTCTCCGGGCGACCTTGTCGTGAAAGTGGTCCACCATGATCTCGGCCTTTTGCCGGATCGCGTGCTCGTGCGACTCGACATACCGCCGCAGCTTCTTCTTCGCCTTGGTCGTGTCGAACTCCGGATCGTCTTCCACCGTTTTCATCAGCCGGTAGTAGCTGTCCACCGGCGTATAGTTGGCCAGCACGTCCAGGATGAACCCCTCCTGGATCGCCTGCTTCATCGTGTAGCTGTGGAACGGCCGATGGCGCACCTTGTCGCCCTCGGGCACCGGCTCGCCGAAGATCTCCAGCGTCTTGTTCTTCGGTGTGGCCGTGAAGGCGAAGTAGCTGGCGTTGGCCAGCATCTTCCGCGCCTCCATTATCCGGTTGATCTGATCCTCGTAGGTCTCCTCTTCTTCCTCGCCGCCGTTCTCGGCCAGGGCGATATTCATCTTCGCAGACGTGCGGCCACCCTGACTGGAATGTGCCTCGTCGATGATGATGGCGAACTTCCGCCCACGATGCTCATCGCCGATTTCGTCGAGGATGAACGGGAACTTCTGGACGGTCGAGATGATGATCTTCTTGCCGGCCTTGAGGAACCGCCGCAGGTCGCCGCTGCGCTCGGCGTGGCCAACCGTGGCCGACACTTGGGCGAACTGCTTGATCGTATCCTTGATCTGCTTATCCAGCACACGGCGGTCGGTCACGACAATCACCGAGTCGAACAACGCCGCGCCACTACCTCCGGAGTCTCCGTCATCCAGCCCAATGAGCTGATGCGCCAGCCACGCGATGGAGTTGCTCTTGCCGCTCCCCGCAGAGTGCTCGATCAGATACCGTTTGCCCACGCCCCTGGCCTTCGCGTCCGCCAGGAGTTTTCGCACCACGTCGAGTTGGTGGTAGCGCGGGAAGATCTGCTTCGGTGCTTTCTTTCGGCCCTTCTCGTCTTTCTCCTCCACGACCTGGGCGTAGTTCTCGATGATGTCCGTTAGCCTGGCCTTGCTCAGCACCTGCTCCCACAGGTAGGCCGTCTTGAGCCCATCGGGATTCGGCGGGTTACCCGCGCCGTCGTTGAAGCCCTTGTTGAACGGCAGGAACCACGAGTCCCAGGCTTTGAGGTGCGTACACATCCGCACCTCTTGGTCGTCCACGGCGAAGTGCACCATGCACCGGCCGAACTGGAACAGCAGTTCCTTCGGGTTGCGGTCGCGCTTGTACTGCTGCACGGCGTCCTCGACCGTCTGCTTGGTCAGCCGGTTCTTCAGTTCAAACGTCGCCACCGGCAGGCCGTTGATGAACAGCCCGAGGTCCAGCGAGAGTTGCGTCTCGTCCTTGCTGTACCGCAGTTGCCGCGTCACGCTGAAGATATTGGCCGCGAAGCGCTCCTCGGCTTTGACGTTTCCAGGCGTCGGCGTGCCGTAGAACAGGTCCATGTGGACCGGACCGTGCTTGACCCCGTGGCGAAGCACGTCGATCACGCCGCGCTTGGCGATCTCGCCCTGGAGCCGGTGAAGGAACTGCGTGCGCTTTGGCCCATCCTGCCCCAGTTCCAGCGCCTCGGCGGCCTTGGGCTGCGTGGCGGTGACGAAGGCCAGCAACTGCGCCAAGTCCACGGCGTGGTCGCGATCGTAGTCCTCGCTGTGGCCCTGCGAATACCCGGCCGCGCTCACGAGCGACTCGACGATCAAGGCTTCCAAGCCTTTCTCGCTGGTGTCAGTTGTGGGCATGCGACGCCCCCTTCTCGGGTGTGAGACCGTTCTTCTTCATCCAAGCAATCGCCTTGCGCCACCGTTCCTCGGCGATCTTCTGCTTAGATGGGTGCCAGTGGTGAAGCACCTGCTCCACGATTTGGTCGTCCGTCACGTCGTTGCAGTTGTCCAGCAGATCCTCCCACGCAGCATAGAGCGTGGCAACGATCTCACATTGGTCTGTCTTGGCAGTGCGAAAGATGTCGATGATCTCATCAAACCGCGACGCCACGTTGCCAAAATAGCGGTCGAAGTATCCACTATGTCCACCTGCCTTGGCGAGCGGGACATAGCGGTAGCCCTTGTCACCCTTCCGGGCCTCATACCACTGCTGCTTTTTTAGCTGGCTGTCAATGGACCGGAGGGCGCGGTTGTCGTAGGGGCCGGCGGCCTGACGATGGTACGTTGACCCGGTGTCCACACTACACCGCTTCTCGCACAGGAAGATCAGCTTCTCGAACTTCACGTGGCCGAAGGTCGGTTCCTTGTGGAGCCGTTGTACGATCTCGGCCGCGAATACCGATCGACGGAAGTGGACATTGGCGGTGCGTCTGGGCTTAACCGGCATAGTGGCCGCAGGGGTCACAGCAGTCTGGCGGATGTCCAGCTTGCCCGTCACCACATCGCTAATCAGGCGTGTGCGATACTCGCGGATCAGGTCGATCTCACGTTGTGCCTTCTGCTGAGCATTGCGAAATACATTAACTTGACCATCTAACCAATCAAGGATTCTGTCTTGCTCATCGAGCGGAGGTATGCCGAGTGAGTTCGAGAAGTAGGCTCGCTCGTCAAGATTCTGGATTCCTGTAGTCTGCTTGATCGACGGAACGTTACGTCTAGTCGCTTGTAGAAAGGCGAGAACGAACAGCAGAAACCGAGAACGAACGACGGTACTATCCGGTCGAAGGCGGGAGATGAAATTGGAGGTGATGGCCGGTTGCGCAAGATCAAAGGCAACCACACGTCCAACAGGTTCAGCATCACCGCCGCCAGATTTCTCCATCACGATGTCACCGGGGCGCAACATCCTTGATTCGCGTGCCCTCGCTGGAATCGCCCTGAGCGTCAGTTTGGCCGATGAAATCCCCAGATTCACCATATCGAAATCTGCAACACGGACACAGATAACATGATCGCTCCGGTTATCATCGGTCGGATCGTCACCCCATAAGCCTGCTGTCACGCTTTCCAAGCAGGATCGAATACGGCGAACCTCCCAGTGCTCGGGGATGTCGCCGAGCCAGTCGATGCCGGAGGGTTTGAGGGGGACATTGGGGTCGAGGCCGCGGGTCACGGCCCGGTTGATGATGGCCTGCTTCTGCTCGTTCAACACCACGATCAGCCGTCGCCGATTGCGGATGAAGTGGCGCACGGCAATGGCGTTGGCATCGAGGAAGTCAGCGATGGCTTTCTGTTCGTCAGGGGGCGGGAGGAATATCGTGAACTGGCCGAGCGTCGTTCGGTTTGTGGAGGCGAGATTCGTGGTTTTCTTCGCGGTGCGCAGGAAATACGTTCGGCCGTGATTGCTTTCCATCATCAGCGACAGGAAGCGCGATGAGAGCCGGTCCGGCGCAGGCCGAACCGCGAAGATGTGATTCTGGTGGAGGCAGCCGTCAATCTCACCGTGCCAGATTGCCCCTCGTCCAAGCTTGTCTATGTCGCCGCCTTCCGTGACGACAACGTCGCCGTGCCGCAACTCGCACGCGCGGGCTTCCGATAACGGGACTGCAACACGCTTGATGTGCTTCAGGCTCAGATAGCCGTTCTGCACATTCGCCACGCGGAGGTATGGGCGTTCTACAAGGGGAACCTGATCGTACTTCTTGCCGAGTGTCACACCCGTTTGAATGCGCGTCACTCGCTTGAGCTTCGTCTCGTGCCAGTGCGCCGGCACCTTGCCCAGCCACGGCAAGCCGGAATCGCGATAGTCCGGGTACGCCCTCATGCCCGCTTCCCCTGGCGTTTCTTCCGCTTCGACCGCGGTTTCGGCGGTGCTTTCGACTTGGGCTTCGATTTCATCTTCTTCGGCGGCGGCAGGCTCTCCAGCCGTTTCGCTTCCTGCTCAAATTCGTCATCGGCGGCGCTGGCTTCTTCCGCCAGGCGCTGCTCGTTGAACCGCGCGTACTGCTCCAGCGCCTTACGCTTCGCGCCCTCCATCGAGACGTGCCCGGCATGCGCAAGGACGGCCCGGTCGTTGAACTTCAGGAAACCGTCCAGCTTGTCCCGCCAGTCGCGCATGTAGAGCGGCTGGCGGCGCTCGGCCTGCTCTTCTGCGTAGTCGAGGTACATCGTGACCGTCCGGTTCAATTGCCGTAGCTCGTCCTCGTTAAGGTAGTTCTTGGCAACCGTCACGTCCGCCGTGCGCACCTTCGCGCCCTTCCAGGTCGTCAGCCCCATATTCGGTTTGGATGCGCCGGCGCGCAGCGCGATCAACTCGGCGGTGGTGTGCCCGGTGATCGCCCAGTGCAGCTTATTCTGTACAATCTGGAAGAACTCCTGTGTTTGGGGCGCCTTCGGGTCGTAGTCGATCGCCAGGGCGTAGATGTCGCGGATTTTCTGGTAGAAGCGCTTCTCGGAAGCGCGAATGTCGCGGATGCGCTCGAGGAGTTCATCGAAGTAGTCGGCCCCGAGCGACCGGCCCTCCTTGAGCCGCTGGTCGTCGAGCGCGAAACCCTTCACGAGATACCCGTGCAGCGTCTGGGTGGCCCAGCGCCGAAACTGTGTGCCGCGGTGCGAGCGGACGCGGTAGCCGACGGCTAGGATCATCTCGAGGTTGTAGTGCGTGACGCGGTAGTTCTTTCCATCAGCGGCAGTTGTTAAGTATTCCTTAACAACTGCCGCTGATTCTAACTCGCCTTCTTGAAAGATGTTACGAACATGCATGCTGATGTTCGGGACGGACGTCTGGAACAGTTCTGCCAGCAGCGCTTGGCTGAGCCAGACCGTCTGCCCGTCCAGCCGAACATCGATCCGCGTGCGGCCATCTTCAGATTGGTAGACGATGATGTTTGAGCCGCTGGGTGACGGGAGGTTTGGCGAACCGTTCATCGCTTGTCTCCGTCAGCCACGATCTGCTGGAGCAGTCCGTCGCGCTCGGCCTCCAGCGCGAGGATGTCTTCGCGGATCTCCTCCAGCGACCGCAGCGGCTCCGGCTTGTAGAAGTGCCGGGTGAACGACACCTCGTAGCCGATCTGCGTCTTGTCGGCGTCGATCCAGGCGTCCGACACGTGGGGCAGTACTTCCCGCTCGAAGAACGCTTCGATGCCACCGTCTTCCAGGAGCGGCACCTGCTCGGTGTCGCGCAGGTCGGTGTCGGGCTCGTACTCGAAGCCGTCCTTGGTCTTCTTCCTGATCACCGACTCGGCATCTTCGTCCTTGAAGGCGAAGGTGGCGTAGATGGCCTTGAGATCCGAGGCGCGGAGCTTGAGGTCGATCTTCTTCAACGCCGACGCGAAACGCCTCTGGACGACGTTGAAGTCCATGTGCGGCGCGGCCCCGCCCGCGATCCCCGCGAGCAGGTCGGCCACTTTGTGCAGCTTCGCCGGCGCATCGTTCTTGAATGCGACGAGTTTGGCGGGCGTGACGTGGATCGCCAGGCGTAGCGGGCGCTCGACGGTAATCTTCCAGTAGCCAAAGGCAGCATTGGGAAATATCTTTGACTGTTCGGTTTCTTCAAAGGCGAGAAACATGTCCGTGATCTGCCTTATCTGCTCGGCAGAGAACTCACAGTTCTTCTTGCCGAGGTTCTTGCGCAGCGGCTGGAAGATATCGGTGGCATCGATGAGCTGGACTTTGCCCTTGCGGCGCTCGGGCTTGCGGTTGGTGACCACCCAGATGTAGGTGGCGATGCCGGTGTTGTAGAACATGTTCATCGGCAGCGCGATGATGGCTTCGAGCCAGTCGTTCTCGATGATCCAGCGGCGGATGTTGGATTCGCCCTGGCCGGCATCGCCGGTGAAGAGGGACGAGCCGTTATGGACCTCGGCGATCCGGCTGCCGAGGGGTGCCTTGGGGTCACTGATCATCTTGGTCAGCTTGTTCACGAGGAACATGAGCTGGCCGTCGCTGGAGCGGGTGATGAGCGACAGCTCTTCGCCTTCGTGCTGGACGGTGAAGCGAGCATCGGAGAGGTCTTTCTTGCCGCCCATGCGTTCGAGGTCTGTCTTCCAACTCTTGCCGTAGGGCGGATTGGAGAGCATGAAGTCGAACTCCATTGACGGAAAGGCGTCGGAAGAAAGCGTGGAGCCGTACTTCATGTTCTCGGCGGCTTCGCCTTCGCCTTTTATGAGCAGGTCGGCCTTGCTGATGGCGTAGGTTTCGGGTTGGACCTCCTGGCCGAACAGGTGGATCGACACTTCCTTGCCGTGATCGTGGGCGAGCTGGTTGAGTGTCTCCTCAGCTACCGTGAGCATGCCGCCGGTGCCGCACGCACCGTCGTAGACGCGGTATGTGGCGTCGCGGATTTCGTCGGCGACGGGATAGAAGATGAGGTTGGCCATGAGTCGGACGACGTCGCGTGGCGTGAAGTGCTCGCCGGCCTCCTCGTTGTTCTCCTCGTTGAAGCGGCGGATCAACTCCTCGAAGATGGTGCCCATGGCGTGGTTGTCCAAACCGGGCAGGCGGACCTTGCCGTTTTGATCGAAGACAGGGTTGGGGCTGAGGTTGATGTCGTTGGAGGTGAACTTTTCGATGAGGCTGCCCAGGATGTCCGCTTCAACCAACGTGGGTATTTGGTTGCGGAACTTGAACTTATCGAGGATCTCCTGGACGTTTGGCGAGAAGCCGTCGAGGAAGGCCTCGAAGTCGGCCTTGAGCTGCTGCTGCTTGGCGCGGGCGCGTAGATCGCGGAGCGTGAACGGCGAGATATTGAAAAAGGCGTTGCCGCAAGCCTGGCAAAGGGCGGCGTCCTTGTTGGCGACGCCCGCATCGTCGAGCTGTTTGCTGAGCTTGAGAACGGCTTCCTTCGTCGGTTCCAGCACAGCGTCGAGGCGCCGGATGACGACCATGGGAAGGATGGCGTCGCGATACTTGCCCCGGACGTACACGTCGCGGAGCACGTCGTCGGCGATGTTCCAGATGAAGCCGGCGATCCAGTTGAGTTGAGTTTGATCCATCTAATCCGCTCGGTTCCTTGCTACTGAAAGACCTATGAGGATGACGCGTCGATCTCGATGACCGGACGGATCCGGTCATGAACTTCCGTGTAGATGTCAATCGGGTCCGCCACCTCCAGCGTAACCGCAAGTGCGTAGGGCACCGGCTCCGTCAGATGACCCGCATACGCCTTGCAACTGACCGTGATTGGCATCGTATCACCGTCGGAGAATGCCGTCGCTCTCTCACCCTCAAGAATACGGTGTTGAACCGTTCCCCGAGACGTTGCGTCGGTGTCGAGGCTCGCGCGTGCGACGGCGAGGATGTCCTCGGGTAGACGGTACCAGAGGTACGCTTGCCGATAGTCCTTGTGTCTCGGGTTGACGGGCGTGAGCCAGGCCAGGGTCGCAACCAAGCGCCGCAACCCTGGTCGTCCACTCAAAGACGGGGGCAGGGGCAGTTCGTACACGTGGGCAGCACACCAAGCGTCCCATAGCGAGACCAGTTGCTGCATGGCCTGCTGATTGCTCATTACCGCATAGAGCCGGCAAGGTAGCTTCTTGTCAGGACTAGCTTCGTCTCCGAAGCCGAAATCCGGATCAACATCATCGAGGTCCAACTCGGCGAGCCATTCAAGGCCTGGGACTTGCTGAGCAGCCCGTGTGAGTCGCCCGCCTCCTCCGCCTCGTCTCGGAGGCGGGGAAGTGCTGGGCTCAGGAAAAATGAGTAACGGTCTTCGCTGATCGCCGTCGGGCATACCACAAGCCCCCTACGTGCGGGAATTCGGCTGGAATCGATCGTGCCACTGCTTCAATCGATGCTGTACGATTTTCCTAGTATCCGCGTCAGGAAGAGCCAGGACGTATGCGCGGCTCACATCAGCCACGAAGTCTTCAAGTTCCGCGAAACTGACCCCGTGCAAACGGTCGGCGAGGGTACGGGGGCTCAGACCGAGCGTGAAGTCTAGGCTCTTCTCAGCGCAGGCGAAGTAACGTTCGGCCTGCGCACGTGTTGGTGGCGGAAGCTCCAGCCTTAGCTGGAACCGTCGCCAGACCGCACGGTCAAGTAGTTCTGGGTGATTTGTGGCCGTGATCACCAGTACATACGCAGGCAACGCATCGATCTGGAGCAACAGCGAGCTGACTACTCGCTTGATCTCACCAGTCTCGTGCAAATCACCTCGCTCTTTGCCTACGGTGTCGAATTCATCAAAAAACAGAACACACGCTCTTGTGCGAACATGGTCGAACAAGCGCCTGAGTCGCGACGCAGTCTCGCCAAGGTAGCTCGCGATCAGACCGTCGTATCGGGCCACGATGAACGGGACCATGAGTTCGTTCGCTAGGGCTTCGGCAAGGGATGTTTTGCCGTTCCCCGGAGCCCCAGCCAGAAGAACTCGGTTGCGCGGCTCCAAGTTGTAGGTTCGCAGAAGGTCGGTCCGATGGTGCTCTTGGGTAAGCTCGCGACAGGAGGTGAGCACCGATTCCGGTAGCACCAGGTCATCAAACGTGCGCTGCGGAACCATCTCGAAGAACAGGTCGTGGATCTGACCGACCTTCTCGTGGTTTGCCTCAGGTGCTGTTCGACGACGACTTCCGTTGAGCTGTTCAGCCAATCGAGCGGCAAGGACTCCGTGCTTCTTGGCGTGCTCCTCGGCTATCATCGCTTCCACGGTCTTGCGAAACAGAACCTGGTCCCCTGCTGTACCAGCCTTCACGAGCGATATGAGTAGATCAGACCTTGCCATGTTATCCTGCCATCCGCACCTCTCGGTGCCGGTTAGTCGTCCTTCAGAACAGGTCGTCCAACGCGGCCTCCTTCTGCTCACTCGACGGCTGCACGTATCGCCAAATATACCGCTCCGAGCTTTGCCCTGAAAGCTCCATCGCGTATTGCACGCCGTGCTTCTCGGCGGCCCTGCGGAGACAGGTATGCCGAAGCACGTGGGCGTGCAGCTTGATATTCTGGTCGTCTGGGAAGCGGGCGTTCGCCTGACTGGCTATGGCCTTCAGTGCCGAATCGACGTTCTGCCGGGCCAGTCGCTTGCCCGACCGCGAGAGAAAGAGGGATCCTGGTTGCCGGCCGCGCACCTCGTCGATGTAGCGGTCGAGGGCCTCGCGGGCTTCGGCAGCTACGAAGATCTCGCGCGTGACCTTGCGGCCCTTTCGCTTGACGTTGACGAAGTGCTTACCCTGGTACTGGTCCAGATCGAGCCGCAGGAGTTCGGAAATCCTCAATCCGGTCCGGAGCAACACGTGAAAAATGGCGAAATCCCGGATCGGATGCTGGTTGCGGCGGCGCTTCACGTGGATGAGCTGCTCGGCAGCCGCCTTGAGGCGGGTCACCTCGATGTCGGCTAGGCCCTTCCACTCAGGGTCGTCGACGGCGATGTCCGCGATTCGTTCCGTGGGATTGCCCGCCAGGAAGGGGCGTTTGCGGTGCACCCACGACGCGCAATGCCGCAGGGTCGCCAGGATTCGGTTGATGGAGGTCGGGCTCCGCTTTTCCTTCAGCAGGGCCTTGACGAAGTCAGCGGTGATCGAGCGGGTCCACAGGTCCGCGTGATCGGAGCCGATGGCCAAGGCGAAGAACCCCAGGAACGCCTTCAGGTCCCGGGTCTTCGCGGCGATCGTGTTGTCGGCGTTCGCCCCGGCTTCCAGCCCCATGTACAGGTTGAACCACGCCACCAAGTTGTCGCCTTTGCAGGCGGGCGGTGTCTCAACCGAGACGGGTTTTCCAAGTAGAAGTGCTGTTCCGGCCATGCGTGAAGGCTAGCACGAAATCTTATGTCACGCAATCGGTAGCGTTTTGACAGGGCCAGGGGGCCGTTCCCAGCCGGATTGGGGCCGCTTTGCGTGACATAAGGTACATTATGACACGGAGATATGGCTGTAAACCCCCAACCGCAGACCTGCGACTACGGGGGCTGCCTCCCGCCCCGACCATCTACCTATGCAACGTCGCCGCCGCTCCCCGCCATAACCCTCCTGAGTGATTCGTCACCGACATGCTGAATACGGGTAGACGATCGAAGCCAACTCTCGGTCGTGCGTCCACGAGCGGGCGTACGGCCGGGAGTCTGGTGGTGCGAACACGGTTGATTGAATGCTCTTACGCAAGAAAGGAAATAACTCATGCAGAATCTGACACGTGCACACGACGAGCTCTTCCGCCGAGGGCCGGACGAACGGTTCAAGACGTTCGACGACCTCTGGCGGTGTTGCCGTGATGTCAAGGAAGGATCAACAGACCGCTGGCACCCGCCGGCAGGAATCGGAGTCGAACCGCATGGCGGCCGGCTCCGGCTGACGCTGGCGGACGAAGGCATATTCCAGTTGAACGACTGGAGCTTCTCGCAGTTGTGCTCACTTGCCGGCGCCAGCAAGGAAACGGTGAACAAGCTCACGCCTGACACCGCCAGTCTCGTCTTCACCGAGATGATGCCACGTGGGTCCAAACCGCTGCAAGTGTTTACCCGCTCCAACGGGTCGGGCGACATGGTTCGTTCGATCCACGGCGCGAGCTACACGAGGTTGTTCGACGTGGACCTGCTTTCCATGGTTCGCGAGTTCGCGACTGATTTCCAGCCGCCGCAGGAGGCGGCGCCGTTTGAAGGCGACGCCGAGGCGCCCGCCGAGAGCGCATCGGACACACCATCCGATCGCTCTTCCGGCGGCGGTGGCACCGGCCTGTACCGCGGGGAGCAGGACATGTTCTGCTTCCTGATCGACCCGGTCGGATGGGCGGAAATCAACGGCGAGGCTTTCGCGCCTGGGTTCTTCCTCTGGAACTCCGAGGTTGGAAAGCGTTCCGTGGGCGTTCAGACGTTCTGGTTCCAGGCAGTATGCCAGAACCATATCGTCTGGGACGCCGTGGAAGTCGGCGAGTTCAGCCGCAAGCACACGGCCAATGTCCACGAGGCGTTCGACGAGATCCGGCGGATCATCGAACGGCTGGCCGCCAGGCGCGACAAGCGCCGGGACGGATTTGTTCGCGTGATCAAGAAGGCCATGGAGACCAGGGTTGGCAAGAGCGCGGACGAAATCGTCAAGATGCTCAGCCAGAAGGGCATAACACGTTCCCTGGCCAAGCAGGCGCTTGAACTCGCGAAGCGAGACGGCGTATTCACCATCTTCTCGCTGGTCGACGCTCTGACGCGAATCTCCGGTCAGTGCAAGTACGCCGGCGACCGCGCGGACGTGGATGCCAAGGCATCCTCGCTGCTTGCTCTCGCGGTCTGACGGTTCCGGCGACGCATGTCGCCGTTCGGTTGTTACGAGGCTCACGCACCACCGAGCCTCCCTCTTGCATTTGTGTTCGGATGCCGACCGGGTCCAGCCCGCGACGCCAGCTCGAACGCGGTTTGATTAAGAACCGAAAAGTGTGCTAGGTTCGGGTATGGATGAATTGAAGCTACCAGCAATCTGCTTTCACTGCCGCCGACGATTGTCGCCAGGCTCGCTCTACCACCGTTGGCCACAATACATGCTGTGGTTCGTACAGGTAGTCCTGACAAGCATCGTCATCGGCGCGTACTTCGGCCTGTAAATGGCTTTGCCCGCCCCCGGCCGCCGGCAATAACGCGCACTTTGCCAACCGAGATTAGAAAGGGGCGTTTGCCAAGGCCGGGGAGCGCAGAGCTATTTGTAGTCTGAGGTGGCGAGCAGAGAATCGCGTCGGCCATCGCCGCAGAGCGGCCGGCATACCCGTGCAGCCCCAGCGACGACAGACGACGCTCGACACGCGAATCACGTCCGTGTCGTGCTCTGCTCCCGCGCTTCAGGCTCCGTGGTCCGCCGGATCGCTCGTTTCGTCGTTGTTCGCCGGTTTGTCTTACGCCGCTTCGGCTTGGGTTCCTGAGTCGTCAACTCGGTCGCGGCTGCACCGTGTCCGTTCGTCATCACTAACCTCGCTTTCTTTCGTGCCAAGAAGGAACGCCGCTCGCGTGTAGTAGTTCCGTAGCGTGTCTCGCGAGCCAGCCCAGTAGAGCAGTCCGACCGCGAGAATCCCGCAGTCCAATGGGTCCAGTTCGGTTACGCATCTTCCGGAGGCCGCCAAGCGGGCCGCGGCGAGCCAGAGCATCGCGACCAGCATGTTCCCGTAGAACTGGTAGTAGCGGTAATGGTTCTCCACCAGCGCCTCGAAGGCCCCGAGCCGCTCCTGCAGCTTTGAATCGTCCCACGCCGGCCTGTTGATGCCGGTCCAATGGTGCAGGCTGTCGATGACAGCCCAGCGAATCGTGCTCGCCGTCAGGCCGGCGGCTACCGAGGCGAGGGTGACGTACAGGAAGCCGCCCACCGTGGCGGAGTTGCCTGCGGTCACCGACGACGCGACGAGCCAGCCCCGCACGGTCGGCGAGAAGTGGCTGACTCCCCACAGGCTGACGAACCCCGGCAGAACATAGGCGATGAGGAAGCCGAAGTTCTGGCCGGAGACTTCCCTCACGGCCCCCCTCCTCCGGGGGACCGGCGAGCACCAGATTCTGACGAGTGGCCGCCAAAGGGCGCCTCCTCTCTGCTGTGGCGGTGGCCCACCGCCTCTTTACATAAGATCATATGCATATTACATAAGACATCAAGCCCAAAAAAGAATGTTGGTTCAGTCCCTCGGACGCCGGACCGGCGGCGGGCCCGGCAGAATCCAGATCCTGCCCGACTCGCCCGTTTCCGAGTCCTGAAAGTACAGGTCGACACCTTCCTCCCGGGCCTTGAGTAGATCGTTGTAAACCATTATGGCCTCACGAATTACCTCAGCAACCGACTCCTTGCCCGTGAGTTTCTGGAGCCGCTTGAGGTCCTTGAGGGACCCGTCCGGGAGCCACAGTGTGAATCGGGTTTTCTCGGCTCCGGCGTGTCGAGGGCTCATTGGTCAGCTCCGCTGGAAGATAGATGGGTAAATGGTATGCATTTCCGGCACACCGTGCAACTTGCGTGCAGCGGACAACCGAGAGCACCCTTCAGAACGGCTGATCGAGGTAGTCTCGTGGATTGGCCGGGTTCAGGCCGTCCGGCATGTTGTTGAGGGCGGGCGTAACCGGCCCGCTGGCAATGAACCAGGTTCCGTCGCCGCGGTCCCCCAAGTCAACGCGGATGAGCACGGCACCATTAGGCGATCGAAACTCGATTTCTGCATCCCAGCTGAACACCGGCGGCCCGTTTGGCTCTTCTGAGGCAGGCTCCGGCTGCAACTCGACGGCCTTGAGGCCAACATGGCCCTCCATTGCCTTGATCAGCTCCTCTTTCGACATCCGCCAGTGCTGCCGCGGTTTGTCTTCCATCGGTGCCTCCTGCACAGCATTCGGGGTGTTGAGACCTTCTCGCTCGCAGTCACGCGGACCGGCTGGGGTGGTCCGGCAGCGATACCGGTGGGCTGCGCTGCTCGCGAGAGCGAAACAAACCGGGTGGTTCGCGGTCTGCCGTATAAAGCTGTCGTCGTCGGGTCCTCGCCCCGCGGAGGCCGCCAGGCCCTTTGGACCCGACGAGGACGGCTTAGGCAGGCCGCTTCTGGCCGGGGCATGACACGGGGCTCCCCTGGTCTGCCGGTAATGCCCGAGTCGGAGGGCTCCTCTTCTCACTTGATCCCAGGGACGACGGCGCGAGCATGCCGAGTTCAACCATGACCGAGTTCAACCATGACATCGCCGAGGTCCTTGAGAGACGTGTCCGGGAGCCAAAGCGTGAATCCTGTCTTCTCGGCTCCGGCCTGTCGTGGACTCATTGGTCAGCTCCGCTGGACGATAGATGGGTAAATGGTATGCATTTCCGGCGTACCAGGCAAGCCACGTACGCGGACCGTTCAAAGGCTGGGGCGTCGGCGATGATATGTGGTGAAGCCTGTCGAATCGCCTGGAACGCCGAAAGAGGAGCGCGCTGCGTGGCTTACGGACCGTCAAAGTCCATCTGAAAAACTGCAAAGTCAGCCAAATCACTGTCACCGTCCACGTCGAGGTCAGCGCAGGCGCATGGATCGCCCACCGGATTCTCCGGCCCCTCGAAACAGGCAACGAAGGTACTTAGGTCAGTAAGGTCCACGTAGCCATTGGCATCGCAATCGCTGCAGGAAACCGCCCACAACCTCCACGTATCGTCGAATTGGTCCTCGCCATTGCTTCCACCGTAGAGAGTACCCGCGTTCAAGAGGTTGTGTGACACGAGCCGGGCTCCTGCCAGTGCAGGCAACGGGTCGCCCAGTGGCTGCAACTGTGACCACTGCATACCGTCCCACATCCATGTGTCGTTAAAGTACGTAGCATCTGGCCAGCCGTATACTCCACCCACTAGAAGCGTGCCGCCGAAGTCGGTGGAGTAGGCCATCGTCATATGGCGGCGTTCTGAGGGACCAGCCACGGTTCGCTCCAGCCATTGTGTACCATCCCATTCCCAGGTATCGCCTAAGTTTTCGAATCCCTGCCCAAACTCTCCACCGTATCCTCCGAACAGAACAGCGACTTGTCGTGTGTCATCAAACGCCATCCCGTGTGAGCGCCGGGCGCATGGTCCTTCAACAACCCGCTGTTGCCAACTGGTGCCGTCCCATACCCAGGTGTCGTTGTAGAGCCATTCTTCTTCTCCGGATCCTCCGGTGTCCCATATGCCTCCGAATAGTACGCACTCCTGTCGGATGCCGTCGTAGACCATGCGCGCGCTCCAGCGATCCGTCGGCCCTGAAGTCGCAACTTGGGCCCAGGCGGTGCCATCCCACTCCCATGTATCCCCAAGTGCAGCGTCATTGTTGTCGTGCCCACCATGCAGGACGACGACGCCCCGTACTGCATCGAAGGCCGCCGCGCTATCCTGTCGCGCAGTGGGGCCTGTTGTAGCTCTGAGTGTCCACGTTGAGCCATCGTATTCCCACGTGTCACCCACCTTCTGTCCACTCGATGCCTCTACCCCGCCAAACAAAACGACCACGTCACGAGTGCCATCATACGCGAGAATCATGTTGCTGCGAGGTGACGGACCAACCGTTGAAACGTCCAGCCAGCCTGGACAGGTGCCAGAGCCATCTGCCCGAACATCTGTGGGGAGCGAGCTGAAGACCGTCAAACCTGCGACCACGAACGCGGCTGAGGGAATCATGAAAACGGTTCGGCTGCCTGCTGGGTTGGTCATCTGTCTCCTCGTTGCTCACGTGTCCTGGTAACACGCCGAGAGCTATATCCTAGCAGTTTGTGGATGTGCGGATCAAGAGTCACGCGGACCGGCTGGAGCGGTCCGGCAACGATACCGGTGGGCTGCGCTGCTCGCGAAAGCGAAACACACCGGGTGGGTCGCGGTCTGCCGTATAAAGCCGTCCTCGTCGGGTCCTCGCCCCGCGAAGGCCGCCAGGCCCTTGGGACTCGACGAGGACGGCTTAGGCAGGCCGCTTCTGGCCGGGGCATGACACGGGACTCCCCTGGTCTGCCGGTAATGCCCGAGTCGGAGGGCTCCTCTTCTGACTCGATCCCAGGGGACTACGGCGCGAGCATGCCGAGTTCGACCATGACGTCGCCGAGCTCGTTCAGGTAGTCCTGGGCTTTCTGGAGCTGCTCGCGATCTTCCGGCGACATGCGGTTGAAGTAGGACGCGAAGCCCCAGCGCGGGCGTTCCTTGTCCTCCTGCTTCTTCGTGCCCAGTCGGTGGAGCTTAGTGAGCCCCTTCACGGTGGGCTGGAGCGCCCCGGTTGCCCGGAGGGCAGCGAGCGATACCCCTGTTTTCCTCGCGCCGGTCTTCTTGCCCGGCTGCGAGTAGGCCGGCGTGATAAACGGAGCCAGCAGAGCTTGGACCTCGGGGCTGCGCGCCTTGGCCTTCAGTTCCTCATGCTGGGCCGCGCCCAACTGGCTATCGCGTGCCAGCTTCGACTCGATGTCCGCGACATCGCGCTTGGTCTTGGCCTCGGCACGCATGCGTTCAAGCTCGGCCATGGCATCATCGTAGGCCACTTCGGCAGCGATGCGACGGGCTTCCTCCTCTTGTTTCATTCGTTTGAGTCTGATCTCGAAGTCGATTCTCATCCGCTCGATTTCGGCTTGGGCTTCCTTGCGGATGCGATCGCGTTCCTCTTCGACGAGGTCGAGCTGCGCGGCGCGAGTGGCGTCGATGAGGATCTTCTGCGATTCTCCCTCGGCGAGCTCATGGCCGAGGATTTTGGAATCGGCGAGAAGCTGATGCCAACGAGCACGGTAGTCCTGTATCGCCTTTGCCAGCGTCTTGGCCTTGGAGAGGTCGATCTCGGTGGGTGCTTTCGCGAGGATCGTATCCAGGGTGGATTCCTGCACGACCAGTCGCGGCAGGCGATCCTTCGCCCAGAAAGCAAGCTCGTCGGCCTCCTCCTCGATATCCTCGTAATCGCTCAGCAGAAACCCCAGGTCAGCACGCTTTCGCTCATCCCGGAGGCGCTGGACGATTGCCGACACCGTGGCGACTTGCAGTTTGACCTCGTCCAGCGACACGGCGGGGCTCTTGTCCAGTTCCAGATAGGCGATGAAGCCCCCCGGGTCATGGGCCAGGCGCTTGCCCTCGTCGTTTGTCAGAAGAGCCTGCATACGGCGGGAGAGTGTCTCGGCCTTCTGAGCAAGCGTGGCAAGAAGATCACTCGTCCCCTGGACCTCGGCGGTGAACTGGTCGAAGGCGTGTCGCGTGTGCTGTCGCTGCTGCTTTTCAATGCGCTCCTTGAGTTCGCGCTCCAGGGATTGGATTTTTCGCTCGTCCTTGGTCACCTCTTCCTGAGCGAAGGAGGCCGGAACGCCGGTGGCAACGAATAAGGCGAGAGCGAAGAGCACGACGGTTGCGTTTCTTCCGAGGGCCATTCTAAGGACTCCTTCCTTCCAGGCGATGACGAACGAGTGCAGTCCGCACGAAGCGGATGTTGTCGGTCTGAGCTTTGAGTTGTTCCTGTTCCTCTTCGATTGAGTACTGAAGGTCTTTGAGGGCCGTCCGATCGGCTTCGGTAAGCTGCTTCTCGTCGATGCGCTGGCGAATCTCGGCGAGAATCTTCCGGTTGGCATCAAACTGGGACGGGCCTACGTGTGCGTTCAGGATCTGGTTCCAGGCCGCAAGAAACGACTCGTCGGTGACCACGAGAAAATCGACCTCATCGGGCGTGTCGTCGGGCGAGCCGACAATACGCTCAAGGGAAAAGCCGACGACCTTCTTGAAGTCGGCTTCGAGACGACGTGAGGCATCTCTGAGCCCTTCTAGCTTCTCTGTAGCCTCGGTATGGGCCTGCACGATGGCGGTCTCCAGCGCCTGGTACTCGGCCTCCTTCGTTTCGCGGAGTACTTCGGCCTGAGCCTGGACGAGGTTCTTCTCTTCCTGGACAGTTCTGACCTCGGCCCACTGCTTCAGCGGCTCGCGCAGCACGAACAGGGAAACCAGAACCACGAATGCGACCACCGCGATGGCGGCAACAACGCCCCAGGTATTCGTTCGCTGCTGCTGTTCGCCTGGAAGCGGATACGGGGCTTCAGGATACGGTCCGCTGGCTTCCACCTGCGGGGGTAGAGCCTGGCTTGGACCTAGCACTGGTGGCATGCCGGCTTGTTGTCTCAGAGCAGCGTGCCTCTGAGGATCGTCGGACTTGACGAGCCAACCGTCTCCTTCGTGCTTGAACCATGCCGTGTGGCGGGGGTCTTTCAGCGTTAGGATCTGACCCTCTCCCGCCGGCTTGCTGAGCCGGATGTTGCCAACGTCGAGGTCATCAATAGCAGCGCTTTGCGGGTAGGATGTCCCGTCCAATGTCATGGTGCCATCTGGGGCCAATTGGACAGGGCCGTCTTCCCATCCGGCACATGTAATCCAATCATCCACAGTGGGGGCCTCCAGAGTCCGCCCAAAACGCCGCTACAGTTGCATCATACCGCAGGATACTGGGGTGGGACAGGCCGTGCCTGGATCCCACTGCGAGTTAGCCCCGACCATCTGGAGGCGGCAGGTTGATCTGGTCGAGGTGCGTGCCTCGGGCCTGACGAGGCCGTTCGCCGGGGCCTCGGGGCATGAGGATGTCAGCGAGGAAGGAGCCGAGCCGTTCCCTGTCCTGTTCGTTCCATGGGGCGGGGTATTCCTGGCTCGCCTCGCGAGCGATAAACCTGGGCTGGTTTCCCTTGCGGTAGAGGAATCTGGCGTGGTGAACCCATCCTTCGTAGTTACCGACCGCAGGCGTACTGTAGTAGCCGTAGAAGCGTTGCGAATTGGCGGGGTATAGCTGCTGGACCTGCTCGGGCAAAACGGTCTTGCGTTGCACGATGTGCTCGGCCTCGGCTGTTGACACTTCCTCTCCGTAGGTCTCGCTCCTGGTCGTTTCGTAGCGCTCAGCCTCGCCCATGACCTCGGAGACGTACTTCCCGGTGACCGGGCTTCTGGTGCCGAACATGGCCTTGTTCGCAGCGCCGCCGAGAATCTCCTCGGCCAGGTCGGGCCCGTACGCGTGGCGGAGACCGGCGACGTCTTGAGTGGCGAGGCACACGCGGGCGCCGAAGCTGCGGCCGGTGGTCAACAGGTCATCGAGCCCGGGAATCTTCCCGGCGAATTTGGCCTCGTCGATGAAGACCCAGGTTCTGCCGGCATTCTGTCGCGGTCTGGTGAGTATCTCAGTTATCCGCTGAAAGAGGACGCGGTTCACGTTGTCGAGGGGTTCCGCCAGTTCCTTGTCCTTTGCGAGGAGGAGTATGTACTCGCTGCTCGCCCAGTCTTTGAGGCTGACGCTCACCTTGGCGTTGGCCCACAGCGCGGCGATGGGTCTCAGGCTGCTCATGGTTGTGTTGAGGGTCATCATGATGTTGGAGACCGTGCGCGGGTCTTCTAGGAAGACCTGATCGTACGTGTGTTGGATTTCGGGGACGGACTTGAGGAGCCGCTTGACGGTGCTCTTGTCGGACATGGCGAGCACGACATCCCGAAGGGTCCACCGCCCGGGGGCCTTGAGAATGAAGGCCTCCATCACGGCACTCGTGATGCCCTGGGCGGCCTGGTAGAAAAAGGAGTTCTGCCCGCCCGGGTCGGGGATTAGGGTCGTGGCGAGGGTTTTGGCGACGCTCGGCTGGTTGATATCGCGGGCAATGTCCCACCTCGCGGAACGGGTGTCGTATGGATGGAGCGTAATGACCGGGCATGACAGCCCCATCCCGCTCAGGATGGGCCAGAATTCATTCTTGGGATCGTAGATGAGGGCGCGCCAGCCGCGTTGCCCTCGGCCGATGAGCGGCAGGATGCTCTGCATGAGGAGCCGCAGCGTGACGGTTTTCCCACTCCCGGTGGCCCCGAAGATGCAGAAGTGACCATCGGAGTGGCGTTCCGGAAGCGAGAGGCCACCCCAGTGAATCCTGGGCTCTCCGGCGGCGACCGGAAGGGCCTGGCAGCGGTTCCACGCCTCGCCGATTGACATCTTAGCCGTGCCGCGGATGAACTCGGGGTCTGCGCCACCTGCACCGGTCGGGGAAGGCGCGAAAATCCAGAGGAGAAACTGCAGCCCGAAGGGCAGGATGAGCCAGCCGACGATGACCCAACCCCAAACCGGGCTCGCGCCGAATAGCTGGGACGAGAGTAGCCCCCCCATGAGTGTGCCGAACGGGAAGAGAAACAGCCAGATGCCGTATTCGCCGGAGATTTGCGCGACCGCGGGAAAGAAACCGGGATGGTGGCGCCACAGTTGGCTCATACCGGTACCTGGACTTCGGAGCCGGCCGCGCCGACCGGCAATCGAGGAGATGAACAGCAGAGTGGGGATGAAGGCCAGTCCCGCAAACGCCTCCCAGCCCTCTGGGTAGCTCCACTTCATCGCAAGCACAATGGCGGCGAAGAAGACCACGACGAGCATGCAGCAGAAGACGAGAAACAGAAACCGGGATAGGTTCGTCGGCATAGACATCATCCTAGCTCCAGGCCGAAGCCTGGTTCTTGCTTCCGTATCACGTCGTGGGCGAGGTCCTTGGCCTGTGATCGCTTCATTTGGCGGGCAAGACGGGCAAGGTCCTCACCTGCCTCCCGCTCATCGATGTAGATACGGGTCTCGGTGCGAGCCCGGGAAGCTTGGACGTAAGAGATTTCTCGGTCCTGCATCGAGCCGCCAGCCAGGACATAGGCCCTGTCGACCGTGGTGCCCTGCCCCTTGTGCGTCGTCACAGCGTACCCGAGCCGAAGGGCTACGTCACCCTTGTGGTCGCCGTGGTCGTGTCTGTAGCGCTTGAGCGGGATGATGACGCGCGCTCCCCCATCAACCTGGACGGCGACGGCTTTTCGAAATCCGTTTACGGCGATGACGGTCCCGGTTTCGCCGTTCTCGACACCGAGCATGATGTCACGTTTCGTGAAGAGAATGCGGTCACCCTGAAACACGTAATCGTCTTTGAGCTTGAGGCCGGTCGAGGTATCGACGTGGCCGGAGTTGATCCGCCCGCTCTGGCACCGGTGGTTCACCTTATCCGCTTCCCGGTTTGTTCCGCAGAAGATCAGAGTCTCGTCGGTCCGGCGTGCTGCGGCCTCGCTCCAATCTGAAACGAGCGTGTCGATGGCGCGCTCGCGCGTGCTTTCCACCGAGACGAGGCCTCGCTGGGCGAGGTTCTTCAAGGCCCGTTCCGTCTCGCCTTTCGCAAGGTCGCGCACAACCTGGCGATCCCGCTCATCGTCTTGGCGGCTGACCTCGACAAGTTCTGCGCAATCCAGGCGCTTGGCGAGCGCCAAGAACGGACAGCCGGCCTCAAGTGCTGAAAGTTGCCGCGCGTCTCCGGCCATGACGACTTTGCCGCCCTGGTTCACCACCCTCTCGGCGACGCGGGCCAATTGTCGAGTTCCGACCATGCTGGCTTCATCGATGACCAGCACGGTTTTCTTGTTGATTCGGAGACGCTCCAGCTTGTAGGTCCGCTTCTTCCTCGCAGCACGAAGAAGCTGCTTGCCATGGTGCTTGAGTTGGTGCTTGAGCGACGGGTTCATCCGGAGTTCGAGCATCGCGAGCGTGTCGCTATTTATGCCAGAGCCGCGTTCGAGCTGCCTTACGGCTTTGCCGGCCAGGGCCGCGCCGATTACTGTGCAGCCAGCCTTTTCCCATACCTCGCGGCAGACATTGAGCGTGGCGGTCTTTCCGGTCCCAGCCACACCGGATAGGACCTTAACTGCACCAGGGGTCTGCGTGAGGTGCTGGACAGCTTTGACCTGTTCGGGGTTCAGCGTGAACTCGGCGTTTTTCCGAAGCGTGCGGCGATCAGGTTTGAAGCGGAAGGTCTTCTTCTTGGCTACCACCCTGACAAGCTGTGTTCCGGCGTGCTTCAATCGGGACGTTAGTTCTTCCTTGGTGCGGGAACGCTTGGCCGACCGCCGGGCGATGACCGAATCAACGAGCTTGGGGCTGACGACATGTGATTTATCCGACCGGGTACGGTCGGCGCATTCGAGAAGGTGCTTCTCGACCGAGAGCATATCGGCGGTCGTGTACTGCATTTCGTGCTTGTGTTCGCCGAGCTTCACGATGTTGGGGGAATGCTCGATCTCATGTTTCACCCGGCCTCTGAGGATGCGGGTGTCGCAACCCCGACCCAGCGTTGCTACTGCCGTGTGCAGGAGAAGCTCCTTCTCACTGAAGTGGCTCTGTTGGTCTGTGATCACTTCGACGGCGACATTGAAGGCCCGGCGGAACTCCCGCTCAGGGTCCTGTTCAACGGCGTTGCCAAGCAGGGCTGTGACCTGTTTCTCTGTGAGGCCGTATTCTTCGCCCTCCTTTCGCCAGAAACGAAAAAGCTCCTTTCTTGGTGGGACGATCCTCTTAACCTGCCTGGTCTTGAGCGTCGCCTCGGCAAACGCCTCCGCGCTCGCCGTTTCGAGAGCGGCCGGCCCGACTTCCTGCTCGATCTCTTTTCGCCGCTTGGAGAAGTGGTCGCAGAGTTTCTTGGACACGCCGCTGATTTCGAACCATGTGCTTTTTCGTTCGCACTCAAGGCCGAGCCGCTGAAGTCGGTGGGCAAGTTCGGCCCGAAAGATGGCGCCTGTCACCATCTTGTGTTGATAGAGTGCTCTGCTGAAGAGGGCACCGGTTGTGCCGTCCTCCCTGACACATCCGTTCATCACCAGAAAGTGGAAGTGTAGGTTCGGGTCGCCGGCTCGGCTCGTTCCGTGCTCAAAGACTGCGGCCCCCAAGCTAGCGCGCTCGTAATCCAGTCCCCCCTTGCCGCGGCGAGTGAACGATGCTTCCGATTCGAGGTAGTCCAAGGCTGCCTCAACTGCCGCTGCGGCGGCTTGCTGAATCTGCCGTCTGGTCTGGATGTCGGCCTGGCTCCAAAGGACACTGACCGACTTGGGGACGGAGAACGTGAGGTCCCAGCCGGGCTGACGGTTCTCGTCCCCCGCGTTCTGGGTGAGTTTGGTCCCGTCGGGCCGGAAACCATCGAGTAGCTTCTGCAGGTCGGGGCGTTCCACTCTACCGGAGAGGCCGAGCAGGTCTGCTCCCCTGCCGAGACAACGGCCCGGAGGCTCTCCGCCTTCCAGGTAGTAATCCTCGCGAGCCAGGTTGAGATAGTAATTACCCTGACCGGCTTTCATGGCCGCGATCGAGAGCATGGTTCCTCCTGCCTCAGTCCAGAAGGTTCCTCTGGACCCAGGCGTTGATCTCCTTCGCGGTCAGCCAGTCTCGGCTGTCCGGTGGCTGATTCATGTCAGACAGGACTGCGCCCGTGGCAACAGCGAACTTATGCACAAGGGTCCGACCGAGCCTATCAATGGCGTTCTCAAGGTCGGTGAGTTGCCTGCCAGAATCCTCGGCGTCCCCCCGGCTCAGCGTGTCGATGACGACCGACCGAAGGTACTGGCTTCGGCTAAGACCGCGGGCTTTCGCTGCCTCATCGAGCTGCTTCGCAAGGGCGCCGGGAAGCCTGAAACTGATTGACTCGCTTGGCTCGGGCATTGACGAATCCTACGTGACCGTGACGGACGCGAACGGTGTACAACGAAACTCCTTGTGCCGGCGACACTTAAGCGATTGAGTGGGCACGAGCGAATACGATGTGTATACGACGCAAACTATGGATTGAGGGGTACTTGCGCAGGGCTCGAAGCGTGTTTGTCCGCACCGGCCAGGTGCATTAGGTGTGGTACGTAAACTCGAAACGAGTTGACCTCTACTCAATAGCATTTTCCGGCTCGACTTGTCCAGCTCTAATCGACATCCGACCCTCGTGCTCGGCAATCCAGCGGAACGTCTCGCGGGCCAACTCCGCCAGGGTCAGCAACTCATCGCGGCCGAAGTTGGTCGACTCGTTCCATTCGCCGTCTGCATCGTTCTTGAACAGCCGGCAAAACTGCGTGTTATGCCATGGGCCGTTTGACGACGAAGAGGAGTTCTCCCAAACCGTTGCCTTCAGCCTTCCGATTCTGATTTGTGCTACAGGTTGCTTTCTTTCTGTTTCCATTTCTTCCCTCCTTAAACTCGTCTCAGTAGCGGTTGGCGTTGACCGTTCTGTAACGCGATCTTGGCCAGCACGTTTCTTGAAGACGAGGCAGTATTCATGTTTTATGGGGACGTCTTCCAACGTCCCGTACTTCTTCGAATCTGATTTACAGTTGTGCTGGGCCTTGATGATGATTGACCGCAGCTCCCCGAGCTCATGCTCCATGTTCAGGACGTCCCGGACGATGGGTGTGTACACGCCACGCCAGCGGACGTCCCCAAGCAGAACGGCGAGACGGCCACCGGGAACCAGGGCGCCGGCGCACTTCACGAGGCAAATCTGGAGCCGCCCTAGAAACTCGGGATAGCTTTCACAACTGCTAAGGTCGCCGTCGTCACCCTTGCTGTACTGGACGATGTTCCAGTACGGCGGGTGCAGCCAGATGAAGTCAAACTCGCCGGGCAGGGCGTCCGTCAGAAGATTGAAGCCCTGATGCAGGTCGCCTCCCCAGTATTGGATGCATGCCGGGCACACGCGATTCAGGCCGCTCACCACGTCGCGCGTGGTGCCCGACCCCATCATGGGGTCGGCTACCCTCTTGGCCCCGTACCGAAGAACCAGGTTCTTGAAGAGCCGTCCATCGCAGTTGCCCGGATAGCTCGAATCACCCCACAGCGAGCACCGAACCGGGTACGACACCAGGGAAGTCATCGCAGTGTTTTCGACGTAGAGTTCTGGCTGATTGCTTTCGTGTCGCGTCCCTCCATCAAAGCTGGAGGACTGTCCCGTTCGGAGCTGCGGCGTGCCGAGAATGGGACCGTCCTTTTCTCGTCGGAGGCACGCCGTGGCGGTCGAACGGGGTGGGCCGACCGTGCTGGTGCCGGCGCCGCATGGGCTGCAGGCGCCGTATTGTTCGGGGCGGCACATCATACTGCTCCGTCGAGAGTCCCAGGTGAATGGAACCGGACGCCGTTTCCTTCAGGATCCTGTGATCCAGAACCGAACGTCACTCCGACTGCTGGGGCTGCTCCTGCTGGGAAACCCAATCGAACGCGCGATCGAGCGCCTCCTTCATGAGCAGAATCTCCGTTCCGGACAGCGAATGGGTTTCTTCCCAATCGCCGGCCTCGTTTCGATAGATCCGGACTGGCACCACGCTGTGCATGACGCCGTTTTTCGTGTTGTTAACCCATATGACCGCCTTACAGTGCCCGACCCGAACCGTATGGGCGGGCCGGTTCTTCGACTTGCTGTCCGCCATAGGACAACCTCCTTTCGAGCTATGGCATCCGGTCCATCACCTGGTACTCGCGTTATGGTCATCACGGCCGGCGGCGTGCGGTAAGAGACGGCCACACACGTAGCCGCGGATCGCCACGCCGTCCGCAGGGAGGCGACTAGGCTGGCCGAGAGCGATGCATTGGCCAGTCGACCGCGCTCCCGCCACGGATGACATCTAGAGTATAAGCTGCATTAAGCTACTAGTCCAGCGTGAGTGCCAAGAAAACGCACAACTGCTTGTGGTACGGTCAGTTACGTCTCTTGTCGGGTGGGGCGGGGATGAGCCGTAGGCTGGGAATGTGGGTCGATCCGCGGTGGTTCGTGTTATGCCCCTCGATCCTGTGGCTGAACTGAAAGGCCCCGTGGCGCGCAGTACCGGCCTTGGTGCATCTCAGCCTGGCCGGCCGCTTGCACTCAGGGCACCGTACCCTGAGTCCGAGCCGGTTCAGGAGGCGTTGCAGCTCTGAGGCGAAGCGTCGGTTGAGGTCGAGGCTCTTGAACGAGTGGCCCACGAACCCTTGCAGTGCGGCGTCAAGTTCCTGCACGAGGGGCGCTTCCGCGTCGTGGATTCGCTTGTGGTAGTGGCGAAACAGTGATTCGAAGTCGAGCCGCGCAGTAACTTGCTCTGGCTCGCTAACTGGCGCCTCTGACGTGGGCTTCCCGGCTGGGCCTGGTGCGGCTGACAGGCGCAGGGCGATGACAACATGGACTTCGCCGGTTCGGTGCTCGCGAGTGACGGGAGCGTTACCCGCCAAAAGTGCGAGGGACAGTTGGTGTGCGACGTCAATGTCCGGAAACAGGAGCATGTCGGCGAGCCGTGGCTTGACCATCAGCTCGAACAGCAAGCAGTCAAGGCCTTTGTCATGCTCAGCGCGTTGGAAGGCCTCCATCAAAACGCGTTCGCGGAGGGCCTTGTTGACGGCCATGGACAAAGAAGAGGCGGCGTCTTCGGCGGCGTCTTCGGCGGCTTCCTTGTCACCAGCGGAGACTTCTTTGCCCAGCGCGACCTGCGGCGTGTACGACTTTTCGGAAAGCGGAAACAGGCGAATCTCAACATCCACGCGCGAGAGTTCCAGACTCTCGTCGAAGGTTGGTGGCGGCGCTTTTGAGGTCTTTGTCTTTTTCATTGCTTCATTGGTCCGACGCGCACACACGATGCTGCACGCTCGTGGATCGTATCTTGATCCGGGTTGGAACTCCAGGGCAGCCTAATTGAGCCAAGGGTAGGGATATCCACCCGAAAGCTGCACATCTTCAACAGCGGCGTGCCGCCCTTGAAAGCAACATGGCTCGCGAGGGCCGGGTTGGCGAATGCGTGACGCAAAACCCGGCGGTCCCGGAAGTTCTTCTCGACAACGGCCGGGTTCATCGCGCGCCAAGCCGTAGTGTCGCGGAAGAGACCGCGGCAGTCATTCCTGGAGAGCTTCGGGGCCTTATCCATCGCCGTCCTCTCGACATATCTTCCGGATGGCAGCGTACACCCACCCGGTGGCGGTGCTCGTATCGGCAAGAATCTTGCCGCGTAGCTGCGGATCGAGCCACTTGCGGATCCGGGCGATGCCACGCGGCCTGATTCCGTCGGCCCCAAGGGACTTCAAGGCCTGCACGATCAGAGCACTTTCGTGATACCGGAAACCTGCTTCCTTGAGGGCAGTGTGCTTGAACGCCAGCGAGGTAGTCCCTATCTCGTAGGACCGGTCGGGGCCGTCGGACAGGAAGACGTACATGGCAGGTACCTGCGTAGATAGGCCCAGGAGGTTCTGCGCAGCCGGCCCGCTGGGCTGGATGCGCCAGCCGAATTTCCGGGCCAGCGCCCCGGCAACCTGGTCGATGTCCGGGCCCATTTCCGCTTCGAGCAGGTCGCTGTATGGGGGGTAGTCGTAAATCCCCCGAATGACCCGCCGGATCGTGCCCTTTGCCAGGAGTCGGTGCAGGGCGATGTCGATCGCCCCGCGGCTGGCGAGGCGGGCGAAGTCCTTCTGGGAGAACACCCAGCCACGCCCTTTGCCGTAGATCTTGCCCAGCAGCTTTTGTTCGGTGCTCTGTGCCATCGCGAAGCCGTTTCCTTGTAAGAAAATATACCATATTTTTCTTACATGTCAACCGGTGGATGCTAGCCTTTCGCTCGTGCGTGCCCTGGTTATCGGACTGCTTCCATCGCCTGCGGGCGGGCTCCCCGAGGTCTGAGCTGTTGGCGACAAAGCGAATCGGTGGTGCCGGTGCGTCGAAAACTCCACAGCCGTGAGCTTGGTAACCCCTGTTGCGCTATGCAACGTGGAGCTGAGCGGCATCCATAACAGCTTCGAATGACTCGATGGAGGAAGATGAAACGCCATACCAGCGACTTGGCAGATAGCGGACGCAAGGCGGCCCGTTCAGAAACAGACGGGCGAGATGCGGGCTCCCAATTGCTCTTCGATTTCGGTGCGCTTTCCGCACCGTCCCCAGTTGTGATCCCGTCAGGGCGTGAGTGTCCGGAATGGCAATTCGCGCTTCGATTCGCAGCCATCATGGAAGCAGAGCCAGCCTGCACCTTTGACAACGCGGAGGTGTCGAGCCTGGCCCGCGAGATATTCGGAATGTCTGCCGGACACGCACGCGATGCGTACGACGCGGCTGAAGCCGGATTCAACATCTACATGGAGCGTGTCGGGCTGGACCTGAGCGATCCGCACGCCGCGATTGAGTGGCTCGTCGCCCAGCAGGCGCGATTGCCGCGGCAAACACGTCGCGATGAGGTTCAAGTTGAGTTCCAGCAATTCAGCACGCCGCCGGCCCAGGCGCTCGTGCTCGTGAAGGCGGCGGCACTTCGACCCGGAATGAAGGTGCTCGAACCCAGCGCGGGCACGGGCAACATCGCGGCCTTGGCACGACTGGCCGGCGCTGAGGTCGACACGAACGAGATCGATGAGCGTCGGGTGAGCCTACTGTCGCTTCAGGGATTCGAGCCGACGGCGTTTGACGCCGAACGTCTCGACAATCTTCTTCCGGCGGACAAGCTCTACGACGCCATCGTAATGAACCCGCCGTTCTCGGCGACCGGTGGACGCGTGCGGGGACATCGCACGGCGTTCGGGGCGCGGCACGTCGAGCAAGCGCTGCTACGCCTCAAGCCCGGTGGACGCTTGGTGGCCATCGTGGGTCGCGGGATGGCGTTGGAGCGGCCAACGTTTCGCAAATGGTGGGCCGAAATCGAGCAGCGCCACAACGTTCGGGCGAACCTGGGCATCGACGGCTCCGCGTACGCCAGATTCGGCACGACGTTCGACAACCAGATCATCGTGATTGACCGAGACGGCTCGACCGCGAACGAGTCGGACATCATCAGGGGAAGCGGGCTGTCACTTTACGACGCATACGAGTTGATCAAGAATCTTGGACAGGAGGACGTATATGGGCGAATTCGCAGACATGATGAAGCAGCGGGCGGTGGAGGTGCTCCGGCGAACGTACGGGCAGGAACCATCGACCGGAACGGACCCGGTGGTCGAGTTGATGGGACTGCTACTGGAGGACGGGGCAGGGGGCGTTCGGCGGCTGCCGCAGATACCGCTGACGACGGAGCAGTGGATCCTCTGGCACCAGCTCGTGATGGAGCGGCCGGAGGAGCTTGTCCGAATGTTGACGCAAGTGCTCGAACGCGAGCGGATGGAGCTTCCGCAGGAAGCCGAAGCGATGCGGGTGTGGGCAGCTCAGCTTCTGCTGAGCACGCTGGACGAAATGGGGATGGCATAGGCCAACTCGAAACTGCCGTCCCGCTGCCGGCGCTACGCATCGAGGACGGCACCGTCTTCGCCGCCTACCGTGTACAGAAGGCGATCGTCCGGGGGTCAGAGCCCCATCCGGCCAACGTGGTCGAGTCCACGGCCATGGCGTCCGTCGAGCCGCCGGACGTTACCTATCGACACCACCTACCCGCCGAAGTGATCGCCGAAGGCCGCATCTCAGATCTCCAACTTGAAGACGTGATCTACTCCGGACAGGCGACCAGCGTGCCGCTGCCCGACGGCTCGCTCAAGGGGCACTGGAATGGCGACGGCACGGGAATTGGGAAGGGAAGGGAGGTCTACGCATTCATCTACAACGAACTTCAGCAGGGCCGGCGCAAGCACGTGCATGTTTCGGCATCGCACCAACTGCGGGCCGATGCCGAACGCGATCGTGACGCCGTTGGGATTCCGCTTCCGATCGTGCACCAAGCCAAGTTCAAGCCAGGCGAAGCGATTCCCGCCGAGGCGGGCGTGCTGTTCACAACTTACACGATGCTCAGTACGGATTTCGGAGGTGAGCGCCAGCGATTCAAGCAGTTGACCGACTGGCTCGGAGCCGATTTCGAGGGCGTGATCGCATTCGACGAGGCGCACCTGATGAAGAACGCGGCCGCCACGCCGCACGGCGGCAAGGCCACGGTGGACCACGGCACTCTGCGCGGGAACATGGGCATCACGTTGCAACGCCTCTTCCCGCAGGCTCGGGTCCGCTACTTCAGCGCGACCGGCGCCACGGAAGCCCGCCACATGGCCCCCTACGAACGGTTGGGGCTCTGGGGTGTCGGGGCTCCGTTCGCCGACTTCCCGGCCTTCCTGGTGGCGATGGAGCGTGGGGGCGTCGCGGCGATGGAGATGCTCTGCCGCGACCTCAAAAGTGTCGGGACGTATCTCTCTCGCACGATCAGCTATGGTCCCACGCGCCGCGAGGATGGGAGTGTCGTGCCCGAGAGCGCGGTCGAGTACGAACCGCTTCTGCACAATCTGACGGTGGATGAACAGCGACAGTATGACCAGATCGCCGACCTGTGGTCGGAACTTCTGACAGCGTTCGAGTCGGCTGAACAGAACGCCGGCCAGGGACGAAACTCTCACCGATACGCCCAGTTCTACTCGGCCCAGCAGCGTTTCTTCTTGCAGTTGATGATGGCCTACACGCTACCCGACGTGATCCCGGCCATCGAGATGGACCTCCAGCAGGGACGCTCCGTGATCCTGAGTCTCTTCAACACGGGAGAAGCACAGGCGGATCGCAAGGTGCGTGACGCCCGCGCCCAAGGCATCGAGCTATCCGAACTGGACGCAACCCCGCGCGAAATGATCGTACAGCTCATCGAAAAGCAGTTTCCCATTTTCCAGTACCGCGAAGAAACGGACCCCGTGACCGGCAACGTAATCAGCGTGCGCGTCGAGGACGCGGCGGGGAACCCGGAGATCAACCGCGAGAACCAGCGGCAGCAGGAGAGGTTGCTCGACAAGGTCGCCGACCTGGACTTTCCGCAGAACTCGATGGATGCTCTGATTACGCATTTCGGCGTCGGCAACGTGGCCGAGATCAGTGGCCGCACGCACCGGTTCGAGAATGGCAAGTACGTACGGCGCAAGATTCGTGGCGTGTCGCGGCGGCAACTCAACGAGTACGAGACGCGGCTGTTTCAGCGGGGCAGAAGGCGTCTCGCCATCATCTCCGGCGCGGGCTCAACCGGCATCAGCGTTCATGCCGACGTGGACGCGAAGAACCAGCAGCGCCGCGCTTTCTACGCGTTCCAGCTCTCATGGTCGGCTGACCAACAGATGCAGGCCTTTGGCCGTGTGCATCGGTCGAATCAGACTTCAGCGCCGGTCATTCGTTTGGTATTGCTCGACCTGGCCGGTCAGAAGCGGCTCGTGAATGCCGTCTCCAAGCGACTCGCCGCACTGGGCGCGCTGACCAAGGGCGAACGACATTCGCTTTCGAGCGAACTCTTCAGGCCGGAGGACGTAACCGACCCATTCGGCAAGGCTGCGCTGGCCCGGCTGTACCGGCAGATCGAATCCGGCCGGCACGCGGATGCAGGGTTTGGCCTGCGCGACCTGGATCGAATGGGCGTGCTGAACAAGGAGAAGACTGCGGTCCGGGACAGCTACGCGAGCAACGTCGAGCAGTTTCTCAACCGCATCATGGTGTTGCACGTCGAGAAGCAGAACCGCATCTTCGACCTTTTCTACGAGCGTTACCAGGAGGCGGTGGAGGCGGCCAAGCGACAGGGGGCTTTCGACTTCGGAATGGAGGAGATTCGCGCCCGCAACCTGCGGAGAACCGCCGAGGCGGAAACGCTGTTCGTGGACCCGGCATCCGGCGCCCGCACGATGTTGCATGAACTGGAAGGCGAGGTCGATGTCGTTCGACACACCTTCGCTACGGCGGCGAGCACGGGCGATGAGGGCTTCCATCGCAACAAGCGCAGCCGGCGAGTATACGCCGTATCGAAACACTGGGACGCCTATCGGTCCGAGGTGTTCCTCACGGCGGTCAAAGGCCCGCGACGAGCATTGGAACATCGTGAATTGGAGGACAAGTACGAACGAGTGGAGCAGGCGGAAGCTCGTGAGTGGTGGGAGGCGGAGTACGCGAACACACCGGCGACCGAGCCGCGTCGGTTCTACATCCTCAGCGGCGCGATATTCCCCATCTACGACAAGGTCATGGGCTCGTCGGGCATTCAGACCGTCAAGATCGCGCGGGCCATCCTCGCCGATGGCCAAGCCCTGGTCGGTCTCAACCTGAGCGCATCCGACGTACCGAACGTCAAGCAGCGGCTCGGCATCGGCACACCGCTGGGCGAAGCCTCGCCGACGGAGATCGTCGGCCTGCTGATCGGCGGCGCCGTAATCGAGTTGGACAACGGCTGGCAGCTCACTTCGGCCCGCATCGCGGGCGACGAGGTGGTAGAGTTGGTACTCAACGGGGTCCCTGGTAATCGTGAAGAACTGCGACGCTATGGCTTGTCGGAAGAGATCATCTACTACAAACGGCGCTGGTTCGTCCTGTTGGATGAAGCGGCGACCACCTTGCCGAACCTTCTTGCGCAGCGGAAACCGATCAGGGATTTGACGGCCGCGGATACACCGATCCTGGTCGAACAGAATTGAGAACAGGGCGCAGGCTGCATGGAACGGCTCAGCCGGGCTCGCCAAACAGGTTGTCGCGTGCCGGCGTTGGGGGCGGCGGCCAATAAGAATAAGGGTAACTACCACCGTCTCGGCCAAGCCGCAAGATCCGTAAGCTATTGCCTGAAAGCTGGTTATGTGCCTTGGGCGGACCGCGATGTCCAGCCGACCAGGCTGGACTTCCCCCGCGACTACTCAAACGGGCGGCATTCGCACTGCCTTTGGCCTCCGCAGGAGTAGCTCAACGTGAGCTTTGCCACGAGTGGCACCGTCGACGCTCGCATGCCAGCGCCGTCGCGTTTCCCGCGCACGTACGCTGTTGCCGGGTCGGCGGCTCGCCAGCTACCCGCTCATTGACACGGTCACGCGAGACTGTCCGCCTGCCAGCCGACTCCGTGGAGGGCGGCCCCGCGAGAATGTAATGATCCTGTTCGTACGGCGGTCTGTCGGGAATCGGATTCTTTGGGCTTGTTCGGCATCGATTCGATTTTCGCGAATTACCCATGCCAGTACAACCACAATCGGGGCCGGGAATGATCGAGCGCCGCACCTGACCACAAGCATGCTGTCTCGAATCACCCTCATGGTCGACAACGCCGCAGCGTATTGCGACCTAGTAACCAACTTTCTTGGACCCACCACGAATGCCCCAGCCGACAGCTGCGACTAGGTGGGAATGCGTACAAATGCGGCGGACCACTCATCTGTCGGCTGAGCGAGATCGCGGGAATTCGGTGAGTATCCCTGCCGCCGGACCGTCGTCGACTTGCTGCCCGTGACCAAGACACGTGTCACGCCGCGGTCAGCTTCGCAGAGCAGGTCAATAGTGCGTAGCCTGCCGTACCGAGGATCGCACCTTGCACCGCCCACTTGCTCCGCGATAATGGCACGTACGGGCTGAGCGGGGCGCCGCCGGTAAGTGCCCCCGGCCACAACCTGTACGGGAGTGCTGGCGAATGTCCTCATCGAGCCGCTCGTTCACCTGGCTTCATCTGTCCGACCTTCACTTGGCCGATAATGACTACGACCAAGACATCGTCACTCGAGCACTGCTCCGGGATCTCCCGGCCTTGTTGGCCCGTGACAATCTGCGACCTGACTGCGTGTTCTTCACAGGCGACATAACCAGGCACGGAAGTGACACTGAATTCGCAAAGGCCGCTAAGTTTTTCAAAGCTCTCAAGAACTGTGTGCATCCCACACTAAACTCCGCAGGTCTGCTGGTCGTACCCGGCAATCACGACGTGCACTGGCCATTAGTTAGCATTACCGCCAACACCGTGGATATCTCGGCCTTTCACACTGAGGGCGCAATTCATGACGTCTTCCATCAACCTGAACGCACTGTCTATCTTCAGGGTCTGCAGAACTACTTCGCATTCAGCAGGCAGAATATCGTCAAGGGCAGTATGGCGACGATGGATCAGCTCGATAGCTGGTTCTGGAGTCGCCTTTTGCGTTCGTCGGCTGGCCTTCGCATCGGCCTGATCGGCCTAACAACGTCCTGGCGATGTTGTGAGGCACTGCGCGGCAGCGAACCTGGACATCTCCTTCTCGGCGTCTTTGGCTTGCGGCAGACACTGGAGTCCTGGAAGGCGCTTGCCCCTGACAAGCAGCCAGACCTCATCATCGTCCTTGGACACCATCCCGTTTCCTGGCTTAGCGAGGTAGAGCAAAGTCCCACTTCGAATCTGATTTCCAAAAACGTCGACATATTTCTCCGGGGGCATGAACACCGGGCGCAGTGTACATATCAGCAGTCGATTGCCGGTGCCCATCTTGAATATGCGGCAGGCGCCATATTCACGGACGAGGACAGTGTACGGCGCACTGGCCTACGTTTTGCCGCGGGCGTTGTCCGGCCGGACGAGAGTGCCGGCACCATTTACTCTTACAAGTACAAGGAAGAGGGAGGTAATGAAAAGTGGCTTCCTGACCATGAGTTTGCCGAATCCTCCACTCACACTTATCCGTTTTCGATTAGACCGGACACAAACCGGTCGGACTGCGTTGCCACTTCGCATCGCCCGGTTGGAGTAAACGATGACAATGCACGACCCCGATACCGCCTGCGCGCCGTCACGGCCGTCGGCTTGCTCTGTGCGCTTGCCATCGCAACTGCTCTCATCATCGTTTTTGCTCAAGGACAAGACAGGATATCCATCGCGCTCACCGATACCCCACGACACCTTGGAGACAACGTATTCGCCTCGATTGGCGTCATGGAACCATCGCCGGTGCGGGCACCGTCGGGTGACGAACACAATGGGCTGATTTGGCTCGACAAGGGGCTGGGGGAGATCACACTCACATCATTACCGACCCTGGTCATACCATTCATACGCGAGTTGCAGGCATTATATTCACAGTATGACCTCAGCACCTACCAACATGTGCGTCTTGTGCAGACATCGGATCTGGCGGCCATGCCACCGAAGAAGCGTGGTCCACCGTATGCTGAACCCTTCGGCGCAAGTTGGCTAGTATGGGATACGGGCGCGGGCAATTTCCACTTACAGCGTGCTGCCGTAGCGTTGTGCCACGTATGGGACATGAAGTCTGAATTGGAAGCGCGCAACATTCAATATGACACGGTCGAATTGGTCGATGCCAACTTGGTGATCCGCATCAGTCACGGCGGACACCCACAGGGGGACGGCGGGAGCATCTTGCTTCGACTGAATGATGCCACGCATGACATTGCTGAACTGCTAGTCCACGAAACGGGACAGCATCCGGAGGTACTGAAAATCAGTGTTAAGAACGACCTGAATATGACGGGAGATTCGTTCAATGTGCTAGGACTAGCTACAACGCCGATACAGGAGAGGACGCCCATTCCGTGGGAGCCCTCCGGCAGGTCGTCACCTGGTCCCGCACATTTTCGTGATATTACCGTCTACTCAGTTGCTCTTCAGTTATCACTTAAGCATGAAAAGCGGTAGGTGAGCGCGAGCCTGCTCATGGATAACCGCCGGCTCGCCTAGAAACGTCACCCGCGCTATGGTTTACACACGAACTGCCGTGCGTGTGGCGAATGAGGAGAAGCGATGCGACAGCGCTTATGGAACGAGCTGAGAGCCGCTCGGTACGAGGAGGCCGTAGCAGAGTTGACTGCGCTCCACGAGTCGGGGGAGGACTTCGACGCCCATCTTGTTCTCGCAGCAGTTAGGCTGCAGCATGAGGCGGCTCAGCCAATCCCAGACACTTGGGCCAGCGAGTGGCAAGCGAACGGTCTGACAGAACTTGTTACGATTGCAGCGCACCTGTTCAAGGGTCAATGGCGGAGTGCTGTCGATGAGTACCAGAAGCGCAAGGATGCCTTTCGACAAACCAAAGACGACGGCGGATCAGCCGCGCTTGCAGCGTGGTGTGCGACCCGAGCCGCCTTGGAACTCGGGGACAGCACACTAGCCGCTGGCATTGCGTCTGAGGCACTTGACTGCGGTTATCGCAGTCCTGTTCTCTTGGTGGAGGCGCTGCGCGTTCAGTTGGAACATGCCTTTCTTCCCTGCCCAGATACACTTGTTGTCGACTTGAGCCTCTGGGTTGATGATGGTCACACGTCGTTCATGTCTCCCGCCTGGGCGGCTATTGCCGAGGGCCTGTCAGCATGGCTCAATCATCGTGATGGTGCGAGCACACAGGTTCAACAGTATTTGAACAAGGCGGGCACAGATCTCCAGCCATATCCATTCGATCTGGCTGAGCTTCTTCCCTTTTTTGAACGGATTCAACACCCTGTGGCCCAGGCATATGCTGCGTCCATCTTACCGCGGTCGCGCGGTAGTTATTACACGTGCCGTTATGTGTTTCATGGCGACCCAGCATTCTCTGAGGCCAACGGCCTTCTTGACCAACTGCTGAGTGACAACCCATCTTCTCCGGGCTTGCATTTGTGCAAGGCGCAATTGGCCCTAAAACACAAGCAGTACAGCCAGGCCCTCGCGTCAGCTCTGTCTGTTCGAGAGATTGACGCGACCAACATAAAGGCGGTGCGCATAGCCTTTCAGGGGGCCACGCGTTCCGGCAACCTGCCACAGGCGATTGAGCTCGCAAAAGACCTCGTGCTGCTTTCGAGCGACCACGCAGCGGCCTACGAGTTTGCATATAGGGAATTTACCGCAATCGGGCGCCAAGAGGATATTGTTTCGATCGCCGAGTTCTGGTGCGGACAAGAGTGGGACACAAAGGAGAATGCGCGGCTCCCTTTAGATGTGTCCGCCGTTAAGCAGTTTCATCAGAGAGGGCGACATGACGCACTCGTTGAGTTGCTGAACCGGCGAGCTGAACAGCTCGGTGAGGAGCAGCTGGCGTCCTTGCTCGCACGCGAAGAGGTCCGGAATGTTCTTGCGGAGCTAGGCACGCTGCAGGGTTTGAACGTGGCTGCACGCTTCGCGTGCGCCAGAGCAAGCGAGAGCATAAAGGACATTGAGGCCGCGTCGGAGACTCTGGCGGCAATGGCGCTTGATGAGACCATCTCTGCTGAAGAGAGAACGGGAGCGAAGTGGCGGAACAAAATAGTCCAGGCGCACGCTTCCTTGCTTAGAAACATGGACGATGCAGAGTGTCTTCGAGACTTCTTGGGCGTCTGTGCACAGGCCGACGCCGCGTTGGCCATTCCGGCCGTCCGAGCGCTGCTCGATCGCCTTGGACAGGAGGGGCGCCTGCTGGACGCCAGGGGAGTCATAGAGACACTTGTGTCCAAGGCCGACTCTGAGACAATCCTCACATTCTGTGCGGAATGGCTTGACACCAAACTGCATGATGCCGCGGCGGGTCTTGAGTGTCTAAGGCCCCACCTGGATGCCATAAGTGAGTCCACAACGTGGCGGTGTCGGTGCCGTCTACTGAGCAAGTGTGGGGACTCGGAGGCGTGGATAGCCGCGGCGAGTGAAGGGCAGGGGCGGTTTCCTGACACAAAAGCCCTGTTCGTAATAGAAGAGGGCTTAGCAAAGGCAGCCATCGAGCCAGCCACGGCTATAGATCTGCTGCACAGTGGACTTCTCTCGGAGCCTACCGATAACCGAGGCTTGAACGGGTTTCTCCCACTTGCGAAGCGATTTGACAGGCACCATGAGGCAATTGAGGTGTTGCAGAAAACAATTGCCAAGGTACCGACATCAACCGGCTGCCGCGCTTGGTTGGCAGCGCTGCTCGATGCGTCAGGCAGTGATGAGCGCGCGCTTCTTGAGCACTTGTATTATCTGGTTCATCGCGACACCGGGTATGGCAAGAAGGAGCGAGACACCAGTCGCAAGCACATGCCGCGCGTTCGTGAGCGACTTCTAACGGCTCGGCAAGCGGAAGATGAGTATCTAGACAGTTTCGCGAAGGCGCACCGGCAGCGGGTGTCTGCGGCCATTCGATCGGTACCGCTCCTTGCGGACAACGTCGTAGCCGCAGTGTTTGCCCAACTCGAGACGGACGATAGCGCAGATAACAACAGTGAAGAGCAGTCCAAGGAAGACACGCATACTGCAACTCAGTTAGGCCTTATATTGGTGGTAGATAGCCACCATCTTGCAAAACCCGAACAAACGCGCTTGGCCAGCGTGGCCACGGAGGCACTAACAGTTCGGGGATATTCCGAACTCGTTAGGATTCACGCGAGCGCCGAAATATGGCACGAACTGCGACGATCCACGCGCGGCCTGCTGGAAGGCATACTGGCGGGAGTGCCTGCTCTTGACAGCTCTTTTCTCGAGTGCCTTCGCGCAGTGGATTCACATCGTGAGATGGTCCTCGAGAAATTCAAGGAGTACGTGGCGTGCTACGTCGTCGCTGGTTCTTTTGTGCGCGGCACTGCCCGACCGTCGTCCGACATGGACGTGTGGATTGTAATCAACGACACGGATGTCAAGCGCATGAGCCGACAGGACTTGTTCAAGAAGATTAAGACAATTGTTGACGAGCAGGCTGTGGAGGCGAGACAGCGTTGGGCCAGCAATCGGCAGATACATGTGCAGACATACCTGTTATCTGACTTCTGGGATAAATTGCGTGAATCGTCACCCATTCTGACGTCCTTTTTGCGCGACGGCGTGCCATTGTACGATAATGGCTTTTTCAATACGTGGACCGTTCTGCTAGACGAGGGGAAGCTGCAGGCCACGAGGGAAGCTTTAGATAGACAAATAAGGACACTGCGCGACGTACGAGAGCGTGGCCGCAAGGCGATTAACGACGTTTTGGGAGGGCTCGTGAATACAATCAAGCGCACGGCCATTGGACCGCTGGAAGTCGTTCTCGAAGCAATGGGTCTTCCGACGGGTGACTACCGTCAAGTTGTTGAGATAACAAAGCGAGAGCTCGTCGCTGAGCGGGAGCTGTTTAGCCCTGATGACTTGGTAATCGCCGAGCAAGCCGTAGACATGTGCAAGGCATACGAAGCCGGGAGATTACCCGATGCCGAGAAGGTGTGTGCCTTATTTAGACAAACAGAGGAACTTTCGGACAAGTGTCAACGCGTGTATCAGAAGGTTCTTTTCGAAAGGGACCTAGATCTTGTTCGGTCATGGGCCGAGCGCATTCGGCAGAGCGTCCAGGGCGAGGACGCTGTCTCTGAGCATGGTGTTCCACCGGATGAGAGCACGATGCTCAAAAGATTCGTGGAGAGGGTTGACGATGTAGTAGCACACGTGGACGACCCATTGTCGCCGCTGCGCACGGCGATTCTGGCGGCAGAAGTTGCTAGCATCAAACGATGGGAATGGTTGTTAGAAGAAAGGGCGGCCAGGTGACAAGAACGAGCAGGGGTCTGAAAGAGGTGGTGAGGTGGAGAGCTGAGAGATGCTGAGATTACTCGTCGTTGGTGATCTTCACGCCAATTTGTCTGCAATCCAGCAGATTGTCCGCGCGGCTGCAACAGCTCCGTCAGACATGACGCCTGACGCGGTAATCCTCACTGGTGATTTTGCAGCGCATGACGCGCGCCTGCCAGCCGCTGTGGCAAGCCGGATTCAACGTGGTGTTGTTCGTGCAACAGAATCGCTCTGGTGTGGGCTGCAGGTGCCTATACTATGTGTTCCGGGGAACCATGACAGACCGGACTTGTGGGGTGTGGGCGGATGCTTGCAGAGCATCGACACGCTTGGAGGCAGGCAGCCGGCAATGGTAAAAGGATACCGAGTTATTGGGGTGGGTGGGAGTTGGCGATTCGGAGGTTTGCCGTACGAATGGGAAGACTCCGAAGGTTTTGAGAAAGCGCTGGAGGATAGGTGGCCGGCCTCGGATGACGTCCCGGAAGTGTTGCTTTTCCATGCACCGCCGGCAGAGGCAGGTGTAGATAGGGTGGTGTCCGGTGAGTGCGTCGGGAGCAGGGCGTTACGAAACATCGCGCTTCGAAGAAGGCCAAGGTTGGTTATATGTGGCCACATACACGAGGGAATTGGCCCTGGCGTTCTCGGTGGCGAGATTCCAGTGTTTAATGCGGGGCTAGCAGGTGTGCCTCTCATTCCGCCGTTTATGTTGCGCCAGAGGAACACTGAGAAGCCTCGACGGTTGCGCGTTCCCGGGTCGTTCTTCAGCATGCATATGATTGAGGAAAGCGAGTCGCAGTACGACGTGGTGGCCATGTGTAATCTCGGCAGAGGATGGATTCGACAACACCTCGTGTTCGAATCGAGGCGTGGATGGCGAGTCGAATAACGACCTATTAAGAGACGTGTGATTGAAGAGGGGCCCCTTTTCCCGCGGTGGATCACTGGCGCAGGCCTGGTAGGTGCCACTCACGCCGGGCGGGCGGAGCGCAGCTCGTCCGGCTCCCCAGCGATTCGATCGCCGAAGCCGTCCAGCCGGGAGGCGCCTCTACATCACGGGGCTTGGGCGCCTCCTGACAAGCCGATGTGCTTCCGCTCGCGTGATATCGTGGCGGGTACGAACGAGCAGCCGGACAGTGTTCGGAACCCTGAACACCCTGGTGACTGCACCGTGAATGTGCCGCGTCGCAGTCTGGTTCGGCGAAGTGGTAGGACTACCACCTAAAGTGGTAATACCACCTCTAAACGCGTCAAAACGCGACAGAATGCGAAGGATTGCGAAAACCGAGAATCACGGTAAGATACTGGAAACACAGGCTTTGAGAGCCAAATCGGCCAGGGCAGGTCCTAGCTTCCCAAGCTGGACGTCGTCGGTTCGAATCCGATCGCCCGCTATAAACGCTGTAACCACAGATGGTTACAGCTCGTCGCTCCTCGTCCTGGCGTGGACGGAACCGAGGAAAATCGGTCTCTTTTCGTCGCTGTAAGTCCTTTTGCGGCGCTATTCGTCCCTCCGAACCGCCAGTAAACCGCCAGTAGATCGGGCCTTGGGGGACGGTCTCGTTGGAACCAGGCGGCGCGGAAGGGTGGGCGACAGCGAATTCCAGATCAGGTTGGGGGCTTGGAATCGGCTGGCTACCTTGTCGGCCCGGATAGCTTCTCGTACCGATCAAGAACACTTAACTCCTGGACCCACATGTTGTA